>JAOZOL010000013.1 GCA_029933295.1 Desulfobacterales bacterium
TTTTATTACCATACCCGCCGTCTGATTATATGAAGAAATTTTATATGGATATTGAGTTTTTTAAAAAGGGATATCCGGTGGCATTAAATAATGTTGAAAAGATTAAAACAGCCGGCGGTAAAATCGGTGTGGGAACAGATACCTGCGGAACCGGTCTCGGTTTTTTCGGGTTTTATTACAGAGAACTGGAACATCTGATTTCCGCCGGATTTTCAAACAGCGAAGCATTGAAAGCCGCCACATCCGTTAATGCCGATATTATTGGCATGGGTCATGAGGTCGGATCAATTGAAAAAGGAAAATACGCTGATTTTACAATAATCGACGGTGATCCGCTGAACGATATTCAGGCGGTACGAAACATTCGACAGGTGATTAAGGGCGGTGAAACTGTGATTGATCATACAGGAGATGCGTGATGTTTAATAAAAGAGATCAGCACGGATATCATTCTCCCATTGCAGGGGTCGAACAAAAAACGCTGGTTTATGGGGGAAAAACTTTAATGACGGAATTTTTGCTAAAAGCAGGCAGTGATCTTCCCATTCATCAGCATCCCCACGAACAGACCGGATATCTCGTTAAAGGCAGGCTTAAGATGTTTATTGGAGATAAAGAATTTATTGCCGAACCCGGGGATAGCTGGTGTATCGGAGGGGATGTCGAACATGGAGCAAAAGCGTTGGAAAATTCAGTGGCAGTGGAAATTTTTGCGCCGGTAAGAGAGGAATATCTTCCATAGCTTTTTTATTCAATTTTAGAAAACTCGGATTTTTTGCCTTTCAGAAAATTTAATATCAGCGAATTGACAATCTCCGGGCACTCTTCATGGGCGGAATGTCCGCAGTTGTCTATGATGACAAGGCGGGCATCAGGGATCAATCGCTGGAACTGTTTTGCAAATTTTACTGGAATATACCGGTCGTGTTTCCCCCATATAACAAGGGTAGGGGATTGAATTAGGGGCAGGGCGGCTTCCGTTTCCTTCCAGTTGATATTTTTCGAATAGCTTAATTGCGCTTTTCGAATATCTGTTTTGCATAATGGTTTGTGGATTTGTTCGACCATATCCGAAGATGCCAGGGCTTTGTCATAATAACAGGCCTCAAGTCCTTTTTTGATCATATACCGCGATTGAAACCACAATATGATTTCGCCGATCACCGGGTATTTCATCATTTCCCATATCAGTCGTTCATGGCGATTGATCCCGCTTGAATCGATCAAAATCAGTTTGTTTACAAGCATTGGGTAACGGGCGGCAAAATAACCAGCCCAGCCGCCGCCCCAGGAATGTCCGGCCATGTGGGTTTTTTTTATTTTCATTTGATCCATAAATTCTGTCAGCGATTCACAGATGACATCAAGGTCGTAGTCAAGATTACTGGATAATGGTTCCGTATATCCATGACCGGGGAGATCAAGGGCATATACAGAAAAGTTCCGGGAAAGTTCATCGATATTGTGTCTGAATGAACAGAGCCATGTACCTCCGCCATGCAGGAGGATAAGAGGCTCACCGCTTCCTTGCCGGATATAATGGAGTTTAAATTTTTCAGTAATCAGATGGCGTGATGTAAACGGTAAATTGGATTTGAATATCATGGGGGTAAAATTTAAAAAAGTTCCCACACGGTTTTTATCCGGGTAATTTCTTTTTGTGAATGTTCATTAATAATCGAATGCATAAAGGTGGCTGAAGGATTTGAATCAAGTCTTTGCGTTTTAGAAGTAATTTGATCACCGTATACGGAATCGCTAAGATAGTTTATCGTTATTTCTTTGGGGCGATGGGTTGTAATTATTTCTTCAGGCACGCTCTCAATCCCCCATACAAGATATACGGAGTTGTTGACATGACGGTTAAAATCCAGATCATGCATTCTTATTGTAAAAGACCGGGTCAAATCCGGATCGGTTAATTTCGGCAGGGTGATTAAATCGTTTGTAATGACTTTCTGCTTATTTTCAAACATTTCTAATGGTAAATTGTTTTGCAGCCGCACCGGTTTTTTGGTTGCCAGACTGGTGAGGATGTACGTGCATTTTGCCGATACGAGTAAATTGTCTGTGTCGTCATATATTTCATATTTTCTAAGTTCATACAGGTTTTTTAAGGGATATCTCCATGTCCGGATCAGTAACGCATCTCTCCATGAAGGATAGGTGAAAATATTTATTTGATATTTAAACACCACCCATGCGAGATTTTTAGGCAACAGGTCAAGGGCGGATACGCCCAGTTCGTCGGTATGTTCGCTGGTAATGTCCTGCAGATAGTTCAGTATTGATACTGGTTTTAATTTACCATCAACACCGGTTTCAGCATAGCAGACGGTGATTTTTTTTTCATAGATCATTGCTAGTATGAAAAAGACAGGTTTATGCTTCCAAATTTTTGATTTTTATCCTGGGTTTCAAATTCCTTGGTGCGGGTTACGTACGCAAAACTGAGCTGAATCGGCCCGCGACTGATGCTGATGCCGGTCATAAAATCGGCAACAACAGGTTTTTTATCCACGCTGGGGCTGTCGGTGAATGTGTTGCCATCTAAAAAAATATTGTAAAGAACAGCTCTTCCTTCAACTGCCGCAAATAACTGAATACCGATTTTTTTTGATGAATATCGGAGATCATTTTTGTCACTGGCCGCGTTAAAGCTGCTGACTGTACGAATCGGGAAGTTTCCAAAATCATTTGGCAGGTTCCAGCCCATGCGAAACGTCAGGCCAAGATTGTAATAGGTCATCGCATTTCCCAGGCCGCCTCCGGTATTTAAAACACAATCATATCCATAACCAGCCCCAAGGCCGGATTGAATCATTCTTTTTTTGTGTTCATAAACAATACCGATGACCGGTTCATTATTGAGCTGATGATCCCAGCCTTTTGGATCAATATCGTCAAATATGCTATGAACCGCCTTTTGGCATTCTTCAGCATAGGAATTTGGCCCCACAAGTCCGAGAGTTAATTCGATTGTGTCCATCTGACGCTCGAGCCTGCTGTGAAATCCTAAGGAAAAGTAGGTAATGCCGGCATAGGGCCGGTCGTCCTCATCAGGGGGATCTTTGTCAATATCTGCCGGTGTATAAATATTTTGTCCCAATGAAAATGTAATGTTTTTTTGTCTGTCAGCAAATTTTTCAAAAGGAACAAGCTTGACGATGGGGTAGAGCCAGTTATGGGGCCAGGCATCTTTTGGATAGTCAGCAAGAATGGCGGAGCTCCAGGTTAGTTTTAAACCATTGCTGTAACCGCCGTCTTCATCACTGGCAAAATAATCATTTTCAAGGTAGAGACTGAGGGTACTCAAGTCCTCACCGGATTTGTCCTCAGCCCGGGATGAAGATGAAAAAAAAATTAAGACAGCTATGAATATAAGGCATGGTAAAATAAAAAAAGATATGTCATGAATATCAGAAATAAATTTAATCCGCATTTTTTTACCTATGAATTTTCTTTTATAATGATATTGTCCTTCGTGCTTTTTTTCAAAGTTTCTTTTTTTGCAAACCATGTCTTGATAACCGCATGAACAAGCGTTGCCAGAGGGATTGCAAAGAACAGGCCCCAGATGCCCCATAATCCGCCAAAAACCAGGACCGCGACAATAATCGCAACCGGATGCAGGTTAACGACACCAGACAGCAACAGCGGGACCAGGATATTGCCGTCAACAATCTGGATGATTACGTAGGCAAAGATGGTATACGTAAAATCAGGGCCGATTCCCCACTGGAAGAAAGCCATTAATCCGACCGGCAGGGTCATAACAGTGGCCCCGATATAAGGAACCAGCACGGACAGGCCGATAAATAATGAAAGCAGCATGGCATAATGGAGGTTAAGAATGGTGAACGTAATATAATTTGCACCCCAGACAATCAATATTTCCCAGATTTTTCCACGCACATAATTGGTTATCTGTCGGTTTACCTCATCCCAGACCCCGGTGGCCAGATCTCTATTTTTAGGGAGAAGTCCTTTCAACCAGTTTATAATAATGATTTTATCTTTTAAAAAAAACAGTACGAGAAACGGAACCAGTACTAAATAGACTAACATCGTAATCACATTGCGGAGGGAAGAGACTGAAAATATAAATGCCGCCTGGCCCATGTGGGTGAGTTCTGATTTGAGATAATTAATCAGACTGTTGATCTGGGGCTCGGCAATAAAATCAGGATATCGTTTCAATAACGCAGTTAATTGTTTTTGTGCATTTGCGATCATCGCAGGCAAGTCCTGGATCAATTGACCAAGCTGGCGGGAAAGTAGCGGTAGCAGACCGACGACCATTAAAGTTAAGCATATCATAAACAGGAAAAATGTGATTATAACGGCTATCTTGCGGGGTATTTTGAGCCCCTGGAGTATATCAACAATTCCATCTAATAAGTATGCGATAATCAGGCCGGCAAAAACCGGGGTTAACATTTCTCCAAGAAGGAAAATAATAAGAAATCCTGAGATCAGAAAAAACCAGAGTATCAAAATCTGGGGATCGGAAAAACGCTGATCAATCCAATCTCGAAATATACTAATCATATATGGTCATCCATCCAGTTTTCGAGATCGTTTAAAACCTGTTGTCTATGGTCAGTTATTTCATTGTAAATTTCATGATACAAACCATCATAGAAGAAAAGCGTTTTATCATTTGCCGTGAGCGACTCAAAAAACAAACGGGAAGCTCTGGCATCAACAATTCGATCATCACCGGCTACCTGCATGAGAACAGGGACATTGATTTTAACAGCAGATTGGATTGTTTCTTCCATGGCGGATAAATATTGTGTAAACCATCGGGCGCTGACCCTGCGGTGTACCAGTGGATCATTATCATATGCGTGGACAACATCCATGTCATGAGTCAGGTTTGTGGAATCCAGTTCATTGTCAAATGTCAGCCCCGGCCAGATTGATGACATGATTTTACCCATGGCCCCCTTAATTACAGGAACTTTTATTGCAGGGCGTAACCCCGGCGATGATGCGACAACCCCATCGATCATGCCTGAAAATTTTTCTGCAAAAAAAAGTACCATCAAACCGCCCATGCTGTGGCCGAGCAAAAAGCACTTCATGCCCTGGGGCAATGTATCCTTTGCAATTTCGATCATTTTTTTCAAATCATAGAGGTACTGATCAAAACGCAGAATATGACCTCTTTTTCCTTCACTTTTCCCAAATCCCTGGTGGTCGGGAGTCCATACGGATATTCCCTTGTCGACCATTCTATCAATAACGTGGGAATACCTTCCGGAATGTTCCCCAAGACCATGGGCGATAACCAAACGTGCACGTTCCGGATCTGCTTTGCGATGCCGGTAAAAAATAGTTAATCCATTATCACTTTTAAAGGTGCTATGAATCTCATTTTTATATGCCATATGCGTTTTTCCCCTGAAAAATGACTGCCTGTTTTGTAACCGTCACGGTTTTTGGCTCACAGTTCACGGCTCATAGTTTTTCCAAATTTTTAAATCTTCAAAAGAGGCTCCCATAATTTTCTGCCATTTTTGTCTTTTTCAACCGTAAACTGTAAAACCGATAACCGTGAACGCTTACCCTGTTTTTTTAAATTCCAAGTTTTGATAAAAAAGAACTCATCGAATTTACAATGCCAACCAGCTTGGGATAGGATATTTCAAATTCCTTAACAGATGATGATAACCCATCCATTGCTATTTTTATTAAATTCGGATTGATTTCATTCCGGGTGGCTTCATGGGCGGAAATTTTAGTAAACCCTTTGATGCTGTTGGCCTGCTCGTTATGCGATTCCTGTAATTTATTGATTTCCGTATTTAAGTCATTAAGCAGATTGAAATATTCATCTTTTTTCTCCTCAGGAATATTCGGCGAGCGTTTGATTTTATCTTTAATTTGTTCCAGCGTATGTTTTAACATGTTGCTCCCTTATAATGATTCAAAATAATAAGACCACGCCATTTCTGACGTGGTCTGTAATTAAAAAGACACAAAAAAAAGAAAAAGATTCAATTATTATAAATCAGACCTGCCAGAGTCGTGAGACCGATACCTTCCAGCACCTCTTTTTTGGGGACACCGTCTTTGTTAAAACCACGGAGTTCATAAAATTCAGAAAGCATTTTCTCCATGTCCGGGACACTGCCTTCGGTAGGACCATCTTTCATTTCCGTCATTAATCGCTTTGGAAGCATGTCATCCTTAGCTCTGGCACCGAAAAAATTTGTAAGGCCTCTTTTTAGGTACCATACGCGTTTGCCAATATTGATTATTTCTTCAAGCGTATAATCAAACCCAGTAACGTAATTGACCATTGAAAGGGCCTGTGTCGCATTCAGCGGTGTTGCTCCTAAATTGCAGAAAATCGCACAGCTTGAAAAAAACATCCCATAATCCTGACAGGCGACATTTAATATAGCTTTGCCGTCACTGCTCATTTCTTCAATGTCTACTGCCAGTTCTTCGATTTCAGGGATGTACATGGAACCGCCTTCAACAGGGAAATCTAAGCTGGCCTCGTGGCATGCTCCTCGCGGAGAAATGCCATAAGCCAAACCATAACCATGCGCATTACGGGGGTCATGCATGGGCGCTTCCAGACCTTTAACAGTGGTCAAAAAATCTGATGCATTTTTTCCGATTTTTAAAGCAGCCTTGGCGCTTCCTTCGGCCAGCAATGCACCAAAGCCTTCTTTTTTAGCAATTTTTTCGCACATCTCGACAATCGCTTCAGAATTTCCCCAGGTTAACTTGATTCCTTCGGTGTCGGTTTCATTAATCAATCCGTTTTCAAAGCAGTCAATGGCAAAAGCGATGGTTGCCCCGCAGGTGATGGTATCTATTCCATACCGGTTGCAGATATCATTTGCCTTGGCAATGGATTCAATATTTTTATTCAAACACATGGTTCCAAACGTACCCACGGTCTCGTATTCCGGAGAGGGGCCTTTGTCCATTTTATAGGGGCCGTCCTTCACTTCCGCATCTTTTTTACAGGCAACACTGCATCCATAGCAGGTTTTATGCCCGGCAAAAATTTTGTCCTCAATGGAACCAGGACCGATATCATCAATATCCTCCCATTCTGTCATCTGCCAGTTTTTGATCGGGATATCGCCGCTGATAATACCAACATCAAGATGAGCTGGTGTACCGCTTGCATGAATGGCATCAATAAAAATGCTTTCTTCATAAACGGTTTTAAGCTCTTCTTTTAATACTTTGAGTTTATCGGGATCAGAAATTTCTATGTTCCCTGAGCCGCTGGCATAAATAGCTTTAAGATTTTTGGAACCCCAGACCGCGCCCATGCCGGTTCTGCCTGCAGCATGCCGTTTGTTGTTTATAATTGACGCAAAGGTAATGAGTTGTTCGCCGGCAGGGCCGATGCAGACCACCTGACCGGGTTTTGCTGATTCTGATTTAAGATCAGCCGACAATTCATCTGTGGTTTCATAAATGTCTTTGCCCCAGTATTTTTGAGCATCCCTGATCTCAACAACATCATCATTAATAAAGATATAGGAAGGCTTTTCCGCTTTGCCGGTGATGACAATTCCGTCATATCCGGCAAATTTCAGGCGTGCTCCAAAATAACCGCCCACATTGGCATCACCCCAGAAACCGGTCAGGGGAGACTTGGTGCCCACTGCCCACCGGGCGACCCCGTCCATTTTTAAACCTGTCAATGGACCGGTCATCAATACAAATGGATTGTTTTCAGATAATGCGTCAAATTCCGGATTGTCCTTTATTAAATCCAGATATATCTGAGTGCCGAAACCCAGGCCGCCGATATATTTTCTGGCAAAATTCATGTCCAACGGTTTTTTTTCTATTCTGCCGGAAGACAGGTCGATATACAGGATTTGCCCAGCATAACCGCCCATAATCATTTTCTCCTAAAAAATTTAAAAGGTTTTTATGGTGGTTTTAATTCGATAATAAATTCAAGATTAAAAATGCACCTATGCTGTGGGTGGTTTATACGCTTTTGTAATATTATATTGCTCGAACCCGTTTTCATCAAGGTATTTAGGATACATGGCATATGAAGGCTTAATTGCCGGAAGGAGTTTCAATACTTTGGGGATCGGGCCTTTTGCGATCATTTCTTTCCGGGTCAGGGCTTTTGTCAAATTCACCATGCCGAACCAGAATCTGTGGGCAATATCTGAAGACATGGACATTTCAACTATGGCTTTGGAGTCTGTATCATGTGGCCTCACATCGATTTTTTCGCCTGAACAATCGACAACAACAACAAGATCCGGGTCTGTATAGCTAAACCTGATGACCAGTTTTGATTTGAGCAGTTTGTCGGCAATAACCGGTGTGTCTGCCATTAGCTTAAAAAATCCACCCAGTACTTCTTCAAGTTTTTCTGATGTTTTAAACATTCCCATGATTGTTTTCCTCCTTTTTGTGATTAGTATGCTTTTTGAATAAATGGTAACAATTCTTCTTCATCCATTTCACGTGGGTTATAGAAAGATGTCCCGTCATTTAAAGCGCCTTCAGCAATAGCGGCGAGCCCATCCTCGGGAACACCCACATCCCTCAGCCTTAAGGGTAATGCGTCAAGTTCGTTTAATTTTCTGCCCAATTTTCTTACTGCTTCAATAACAAGTTTTGCAGCCTCGTCGTCGGATAATCCGGAAGCATCTTCACCCATTGCAGGGGCCAGCCGGGCCAGTTTTTCTTTAATTTCTTCAAAATTATATTCCATACCATAGGGGAGGAAAATTCCGTTTGCCACGCCGTGAGGGACCCGGTAAAGTCCGCCGGTGGCATGTGCCATTCCGTGAACACATCCAACCATGGAGTGGGAAAATGAAATGCCGGCCATTGTTGATGCAATCTGCATGGCTCCCCGGGCCTCAACATCGTCCCCATTTTTAGTGGCATTGACCAGATTTTTCATGATCAGTTCAATGGCACCAACGGCAAATGAATCTGAAACCGGGGATGCCTGAGTGCCGACATATGCTTCAATGGCATGGGTTAAGGCGTCCATTCCGGTAGCAGCAGTCATTTTTGGGGGAAGAGAAATTGTCATTTGCGGGTCCAGTACCGCCAGATTCGGCAGCAGAAATTTATCCACAAATGCCAGTTTTTCTTTGTTCTCTTCATCATAGATGACGGCAACCATCGTTACTTCGCTGCCGGTTCCGGCGGTTGTGGGAATCACCACATGGGGTTTGAGAGGCCGGGTCAAGGTATGGGCTCCAGAGTAGTCATCCACAAGATCACCGCCTTCGGAGAAAAGAATATTTGAGGCCTTTGCGGTATCAATGACACTGCCACCGCCGATGGATATAATACCTTCGGCACCGGATGATTTAATCTGGTCCGTGCAGGTTTGAACGTCGTTAAGACGGGCATCCTGTTTAACGTCTGTGTATTGACCAGTAACCTCATATCCGGCTTCTACAAGTCCGTCTGTAACTTTTTTGATCAAACCCAGATCATTGATGATTTGATCCGATACAATAAAATATTTTTTAATTCCAATGATATCGAGTTCGGGTTTTAAATCAGTTGCAACACCATCTTCATAAACGACTTTGGTAGGGTTGTAAAATTCAAAAAATTCGGGCAACATGAGAAACTCCTTAATTTGGGGGGTTAAAATTAAGTCGGTCAAACAACATATTTTTATAGCATACCAATATCTAACCGTCAATCAAATAAAACCATAAAAGCATTAACAAAGACTTATTGACTCACACTTTAAAGGGATGATAAATTGTTTAAAATTTTTAAACATTATAAGGAGAATTTTTTGAAATTTAAATTTTTTATTATGACGGCGATGGTAATTTTTATAGTATCGATTTCCGTTAAAAATTCGTTCGGTTGAGGGTGCTCAGCTCAGTCCCAAACTACCTCCCAGGTTGGGGGGGCTAAAATTCAGGATCGTTTAAAAGGTCAGGAGAATAACCCGTTTTCAGCGACTATCAGAGCCGGGACCAAATATGATTCTCATGTTGATACCGAAAGTATTACAACGGGGAGTGAGTCAGTCATTGTCGACAGCCCCAGAGACACTGCATCGTATGTCAGCCTGTCCGCCGGATGGCAGCCCAGTTTGGATGGAAATTTCGGGCTAAGAATTGATTATGGTGGATACGCCGACTTTCATAGTGATCTTGATGAATACGACGTTATTGATCAATCTATGACAGTTGAGCCGCAATGGCGGATTGATCCCTTTGTTTGCAGTTTGCCCATACGCTATACTTATGCAATGCAGGACGGTGAATCTGATTACCATCGGGTTTCGATTTCCCCGACTGCTACCGTTAAAATCCCAAACGTAGATAATGCTGTTGAGGTATACGGAATTTTTTCTAAAAGCTATGACGTTGATCAATTTAATGATTACGATGAAGACAGCTATTCTCGCGGGGGAGGCATAGAGTATATTTTTTTTTCAGAGAACCGAACTTATTTTCGCTTGAAAGGTGATTACCAGTATATTTATTATGATGCGAAAGTGGCAGCATATGAAAACACTTTAAATACATCTGAAAAACGGCATGATTCAATTATAAGTCTCACGGCTGAGCATAATATTCAAGTTAATAGTTATCTGGATATATTTGTAAATTTCACTCATATTATTGCCAAATCAAATGTGAGTTTTTATGATTATGATCGTAATATTATTGAAGCCGGGGTTTTATTAAATTTTTAAAAAAGATATAAAATAAAAAAACGGCTCTGGCACATCATTTTTGATGTTACAGAGCCGTTTTGGTTTTTATTTTAAATTCGTTATTCTATGATCTTTATTCATGCTTTCCGATAATAGATATACTGCATATATTTTGAAACGGAAAGCCGCCCAGGTTATGTGTCAGTCCCAGTTTCGGGTTTTCAATCTGTCGTTTATCCGCCCTGCCGTGAAGTTGCAGATACATCTCATACAACATCCTTAAACCGGAGGCACCGATTGGGTGGCCGAAACATTTTAACCCCCCGTCTATCTGGCAGGGGACCTGGCCGTCACTGTCGTAGAATCCATCCATGATATCCTGCATGGCTTTCCCCCGTTCAGAAATATGAAGGTCTTCATAGGTGGAAAATTCAGTGATTGAAAAACAGTCATGGACTTCCATCATGCTTATTTCTTCTCTGGGGTTCTGAACGCCGGCCTCTTTATAAGCCTGTGTGCTGCATTTGGAAGTTGTCATAAAATGATCGCAATCCCAATCATTATAAGCGATTTCTTCTCCGCTGCTCACCGCAATTTGAAGTGCCTTGACGGACACAAAATCTTTTTTACCCATTTTTTTTGCGATTTCCGGTGTGGTGACAATCGCACAGGCCGACCCGTCGCTCACTCCGCAGCAGTCAAACAAACCCAACGGATGGGCAATAATCGGGGACGCCATGATCTGTTCTTCGGTTACCTTTTTTTGAAGATGCGCCTTGGGATTCAACACGCCGTTGGCATGGCTCTTGGCTGATATATGCGCGATTGCCCGTTTTAAGTCTGCGTCTTTGACTTTATATTTTGCCGCATAGGCGCTGGCAAGCTGCGCAAAAGACCCCGGAGCGGTCAAATTCGGCCACCATTGCCAGAGCAGAGTACCCGCGTTTGAGCCCGCACCTGGCAGCCCGCCATAACCGGTGTCTTTCAATTTTTCAACGCCCAGAGCCAGACAAATATCATATGCGCCCGAGGCAACCGCATAACAGGCACCGCGAAACGCCTCGGTTCCGGTGGCGCAATAATTTTCCACGCGGGTTACCGGAATCATGGGGAGGCGAAGGGTTGTGGAAAGCGGCATGGCGGTTTTGCCCACATTCACCTCATCAATGCAGGTACCGAGCCATGCGGCTTCAATATCATTTTGTTCAATTCCGGCGTCTTTCAGGCATTCTTCATAACTTTCTACCATCAGTTCTTCAGCGCCGACATCCCAGCGTTCTCCGAATTTGGTGCATCCCATACCGATGATTGCGACCTTATCCTTTATTCCTTTAGCCATGGTTATTCCTCCTAATCAATATTATGACATCTTAAACAATTTACCAATAAGCTGGGATTTCATTACATCACCGTCAATAGTTAATTTGCCGGATGTAAACGCTTGCATTGGATCCAGTTTGCCGGAAATCATATCAATGAAATCAGTGTCAGCAATGTTTAATGTACAGGTGGGCTTGTCCGCTTTGCCGGATTCAATTTTACACGTTCCGTCCTTAACGGTTACAATCCATTTCCCCCCGGCTGACCCGGAAATGTTGTATTGAAAAATAACATCCACACCTTTTGCCGCATCCGGATTAAACGTATCCGGCATTTTATCAAATATATCAGAAACACTGGCTCCGCCGGAAGCTCCGGCACTGGCTTCATCTTTCGGTGCGTCTGAAGCAGGGGGCGACATTAAGGCAAACATAGCGGAATTTAAATCAGCAAACTCTTTGGCACCATCCATATCATTGATTTTATCAATGTTTTCAATGATTTCTTCCGGCGTCGGTGGATTGTCCGCATCTCCCAACTGTACGCCGGTATTTGTCAGAACCGCTGCTCTGTTAAAATATCCCATGCCGGCATTGAAAATTTTGCCGGTTTCCGTGCATTTTTCGCTGCAAAGATATAACACAATGGGGGCAACAAATTCCGGTTTCATTTTTTCAAATATTTCCGGCGGCATGATGTCTTCAGTCAGCCGTGAGCCGGCCAAAGGCGCGATGGTGTTCACCTTGATATTATATTTTGCACCTTCTAATTTTAAGGTGTTCATCAAACCGACCAGGGCTAACTTCGCCGACGAATAGTTGGTCTGCCCAAAATTGCCATACAAGCCAGCAGCCGATGTGGTCATGATGATTCGTCCAAAACCGTTTTCTCTCATAATCTTAAAGGCAGGTTTTGTCACATTATAAGCGCCGTTTAAATGAACCGCCAGAACCGCACCCCAGTTTTCCGGTTCCATTTTAATAAAACTCTTGTCCCGTAAAATACCGGCGTTATTGATGACGATATCTACCCGGCCAAATGCGTCCATAGCAGCTTTTACGATGTTCTCACCGCCTTCTGCCGTGGCCACGTTGTCATAGTTTGCAACTGCCTGGCCTCCAAGCTCCTTGATTTCATTTACGACTTTGTCTGCCGCGGAAGCAGATCCTTTCCCGGAACCATCCCTGGCACCACCCAGATCATTTATCACCAAGCTTGCTCCGCGCCGGGCAAGTTCTAAAGCGTAAACCCGTCCCAAACCACCGCCGGCGCCGGTTACGATGGCAACTCGGCCGTTGTAATTAATCTTATTCATTTCTTCAAGCGCCCCCGGAACCGGGACCGCTTTCCAGAAATAGTTGACAAACCCGCGGTCATTATCATCATCATTGCGTTTTCTAAATACCATTTGAACCGGAAGACCGACTTTTAATTCTTCCAGGGTGCAATCCGTATAATCCGCCATAAAACGGCCCCCGCCATCAAATTGAACCATCCCGTATTTATGGGGCGGATCAACTGAAACCGCCAGCAGGTCGCCGGTAAATGTTTTCACTTTTGCCTGGATATCAGCAAACTCATATTCATCCTGGCTGTGTTTGGCAACGCATTCAGGGTTAACACAGACCTCGGTTTTGGGGAATTGTGCAGTACCGCATTCACGGCACTTTCCGCCCACAAGGCCAAGAATCATTTTTCGTTTTCGCCACAGGGTCGTCATTGCGGTCTGGGTTTCCGCTTCTGCGCGAATTCCCATTTCCGGATGAATTAATCCCCGGAATTTTAGAAATTTTAAATAATTGTCCGTGGTTTCCTTGTTATCCAGTGTTTTTTGAAATTTATTTCGTTCGGAAAGTTTATTGATGTTTTCCGTGACCTCAAAAAGAAACGCTGAACAGCCCTGGCCGAAACCGGCCATAAGTATTTTGTCGCCGGGTTTTGCCTTGTCTAATGCGGCAGTCATCATCAAGAGGCAATGGGCGGTTCCCGTTTCTCCGCAAACTTCGTGCAGGTTATCAATGACTTTTTCCGGAGCAGCCCCCAGTTTTTTTGCGATTTTTTTGTGCTCTGCTTTAAAAAAACAGGGAAACACGAGTTTATCCACATCTTCCATGGTCATATTGAGTTTGCTCAACAGACCGTTAACCGCTTCCGGGATAATTTTTGAATATCCTTCATCCCTGACCCAGCGTTCTTCCCATGTATAATCATATTTTTTAAACGCCCCCCGGTAATGATCTACAAAATCATAAGAAACCGAGTAGGACCCTTTGTATTCGGCAATGACATCCGTGTCGCCAATCATTACCGATGCGGCACCATCCCCGAACCACATTTCATAAAAATAGGCTGGTTTGGTTTCCCGCTTGTCTGCAGCCGTTACCAGGATTTTGTTTCTGTCTCCGCCTTTTACTGATTCAAGTGCTGCCAAAAGAGCGTTTGTTCCTGCTTTCTGGGAGGATGTAAAATCGGATGTCACAATATCATTTTTTAAATTTAATGCCGTTGATACAATTCCCGCATTTTGTCGGTCTGCAAAGGGAAGGGTGGTAGAAGCCAGAAACAGGCCTTTGATATCTGTTTTATCCATGCCTTTTAAACAGTCCCGTGATGCTGCAACCGCCATGGTAATAGGGTCTTCATCCCAGTAACACATGGATCGTTCGCCCTGGGCCACCATGATTATTGCCGGTGCAAACCATCCCATGCTTTGAAATATCGACATACGGTTTAATCTCAAGCGTGGAATATAGGCACCGTAAGATGTTATTCCAATCATTTTTGATCTCCTCTATGTTTTGTATTTATAATTTAAACAGCTTTTCAATGAGCTGGGATTTCATGATATCCCCCTCAATTTTTAATTTGCCGGACGTATATGCCTGCATGGCCGGAAGAACTCCGCTTATCATATCAACAAAGTCGGAATCTGATATTCTCAGTGTGCATATCGGTTTTTCATGAATGCCTGAGTTTACCGTACAAGCTCCATCCTTAATCACACAGTTCCAGTCTCCGCCATTTTTTCCTGAGATATGGTATTGAAAGACAACATCAACATCTTTTGCAGCCTCAGCATTAAAGGCACCCGGCATGGCATCAAAAATATCAGCAACAGAAGCTGATTCCTTATCACCGGAATCTTCTTTAGCCTGGGGAGGGGCAGTAAAAGCGTTCATGGCATCCCCAACCTGTTCATTGAGCTCAAAATATACTTTTCCGTTTTTTAAAGAAGATATTTTATCCAGATTCTCGACAACGTCTTCAATGGTCGGCGGATTGACCCCGTCACCGATTGTCGTTCCCGGGCCGGTCACAACTGCCGCACGATTATAAAATCCCATGCCTGCGTTGTAAATATTTCCGGTTTCTTCACATTTAGAAGAGCTAAGATAAAGTACCAGGGGAGACACAAATTCAGGTTTCATTTTTTCAAATAATTCAGGGGGCAAAATGTCTTCCGTAAGGCGCGACGCCGCAATGGGCGCGATGGTATTTACCTTGATATTATATTTTTTCCCTTCGAGTTTTAAAGTATTCATCAGCCCGGCCAGTCCCATTTTAGCGGAAGAGTAGTTTGTCTGGCCGAAATTTCCATATAATCCGGCGGCCGATGTGGTCATCACGATTCTGCCGTAACCTTTTTCACGCATGATCTTAAAAGCAGGTTTTGTGACGTTGTAGGCGCCGTTTAAATGGACATCCAATACCGATTGCCAGTTTTCCGGCTCCATTTTGACAAAACTTTTATCCCGCAAAATGCCGGCATTATTAATCAGGATATCAACCGTGCCATAGGCATCAAGGGCTGCCTTGATAATATTTTCACCACCGTCAGGTGTTGCAACATTGTCATAGTTTGCAACTGCATGGCCGCCAATTGCCTTGATTTCATCAACCACCTTTTGCGCCGGTGTTGCAGATCCTTCCCCGGATCCGTCCCTTGCACCGCCCAGATCATTGACAACGACTTTGGCTCCGCGTTTTGCAAGTTCAAGCGCGTAAATGCGCCCCAGACCGCCTCCTGCACCGGTAATAACAGCGACCTGGTCATCAAATCGAATTTCATTTTTTGGAATGTCGCCGAATTCAAAAATTCCGTTGGTAATGACTTCATCACCGGTCCTGGCATTGATGGTTTTCCAGACGGCTTTGTTGGCTTCTGTTTTCCAGATTTGGGTCTTAATCGGATCACCAGGATACAGTGGTTTTGAAAATCTGCACTTCAAGCGACGAACTTTTTCCGGTTCGCCTGGTGTCAGGCTTTGAATTAGCGCTCTGCATGAATAACCGTATGTACATAATCCATGCATAATCGGTTTTTCAAACCCCGCCATTTTTGCAAATTCCGAATCAACATGCAGGGCAAACACATCGCCGGAAAGCCGATAAATAAGCGGCTGGTCTAAAGAAGGGGTGGCGTCTATTTCAAAATCCGGTTTCTTGTCCGGAAATTCAAAGGTCTCCTTGGGAGCCGTCTCTCCGCCAAAGCCGCCGTCAAGCCGGCTAAAGAGGGTGATGATGCTTGTAAACAGTTTTTTCCCGTTTGAAGAAAACGTGTCACTTTCACCGATTACAAGCGCACCCTTTTCACCCTTGTCGTACATATGGGTAATTTTTCCTTCGGTGGTGAGGGTGCCTTCAGTGGGTATCGGGTTATGAAAGATGAGATCCTGTTCACCATGGAGAATGCCGGCAAGGTTGATGTTGGAATTTGCAGCGTAATGGGACAAAAAATCAAAAATTGCGGCAATTGAAAAACTGGGGATGACCTTTAAATCTTTCTCATAACAATAATCCAGATCGGAAAAACCGGCTCCAACTCCCAATGCGTACAAGACGACATCTTTCCAGGTGTAATCTTTGGAAACCGGACCGAGCTTTTTTCCGATTGCGTCCAGGTTAAGCGCCATTTTTTACTCCTCCTTGTTTATTTATAGATGTAAAAAAGTTTCTTCATCCTTTTATCTAATCAATTTGTTCCAACAATTGATGGGGAAATCATATGCTCTTTTATAACACCTGTCAAAAGTTTTTTTCAATTTTCAAAAAAAGATAGTAATATATTGAAAATAAAGTAATTTTAATGCAATATTACAGATAACAAATAGCTTTAAAATCCAGATGGCAAAAACTATATTGACTTAAAAACATGAAGTATATAAAGTTGTATCAAGCAAATGATGGAAGCAATCGTTTGATTGATTTTGTTTTTTTTATAATTACTGATAATACAGTAAAAGATTGATTATTTATTTTTCGGAGGAAAGAAATATGACAAAAAAAGGTGCATTGACCGGTATAACTGTTCTGGATTTATCCCGTTTATTGCCCGGGCCTTTTTGTTCGATGATTCTTGCGGACCACGGTGCGAGAGTTATTGCAATCGAAGACAAGCGCTTTGTTTCAGAAGCCGGTGCAAATACGACGGTGTATCGAAACAAAGAACATATGACATTAAATTTGAAAACTAAACCCGGGCGTGACATATTTTTTTCAATGGCCGAAAAGGCGGATATTATTCTTGAAGGGTTCCGACCTGGTGTTACCAAACGACTGGGTGTGGATTATGATTCAATTGCAGCAGTAAATCCAGGAATTATATATTGTTCTATTTCCGGTTACGGCCAGACCGGTCCATACCGAAATGAGGCAGGGCATGATGTTAATTATTTAAGTGTCTCAGGCGTTCTGGATCTGTTTGGTGAAAAGGACCGTCCGCCTTCAATTCCAGGTATCCAGATCGCGGATATGGCAGGCGGGGGCATGAATGCCGCCATCGGTATTCTAATGGCATTGTATTCAAGGGAGCAAACAGGGAGGGGCCAGTATATTGATATATCCATGACTGATGGGTCTCTGAGCTTATTATCTCTGGTTCTGAGCCTTAAGCAGTTCACCGGTATGCCGGTAAACCGGGCGGACTCGTTTTTGTCCCACCGTTATGCATGTTACAACACCTATGAAACGGCGGATAATCGTTATTTGTCCATTGGTGCGGTTGAAAGCAGGTTCTGGAAAAATTTATGTGAATATTTTGAAGTCCCGGAATATATAGCATTGCAATATGATGATTTGAAAAGACAGGAAATTATCGATTTTTTGCGTGATAAATTTAAACAAAAAACCCTGGCAGTCTGGGAAGCGGAACTTGATGGCCGGGATATCTGCTGGGGACCTGTAAAAAGCCTGGACGAGGCAATGGAAAATCCATTGTTTAAGGAAAGGGAGATGGTTGTCAATTTGAAATCCACCAGCGGAGAGGAGATAAAGGTTTTGGGAGTACCTGTTAAATTAAGCGATACTCCAGGGGCAGTACGAACGCCGCCCCCCGAATTTGGAGAAAATACAGTGGATATTTTAAAAGAGCTTGGGGTTTCAGATAAAAGAATTAAGGAATTTTCTGAAAACGGCGTGATTTAATTTGAGAGGTTTAATATATGGCATCATCACTTGAAAAGGCAAAACAGAATCCCAATTCCATGAAGGCGAAAATTCTTACTGCCGCACGGAAAATATTCGGTGAATACGGTTATCACGGCACCACCACGCGAATGATCGCAAAAGCAGTTAATATCGATATTTCCACGCTATATTATCACTGGGGAGAAAAGGGCGATTTATATGAGGCCGTGATACGGGATATCAGCGAAGGCATGCGTTTAAAGTTAATCGAGGTGGAAAAAATTATCAAAGGGCGTCCCCTGGCGGAACGGATTGAAATTGCTGTTGAAGAGATGGCCGGTTACCTGTTTGAGTATCCTGAAATATCAAATTTAACGCTTTTCAGGTATTTTACCAAAACCCGTCATGGGAGTTTACTTGATTTCAAAGTCCCTGAATACATCTCCGATATTGCCTATTCAATGGGACTTGCCGATGACCGTAAAAATGTTTCTGTTGAGTCAAAAATGAAGGTTTTGTCAATAATGAATGCCATTCACAGTTTTGTTTCAGGAGAGAATTTTTTTCGTCCCATGGTAAACCTGGATCGGGAAAGTTATATAAAAATGGCAAAAGAAACGCTTAAATTTTTAAATCTGTCGGCGTTTACTTGATTTTAATCCTGAACCATCAGAAAAACCGGCTCGATAAATTCCGGGTCTTGCGAATCAATTACATTGATGATTTGTTTGTGCATACGCTTTTTATGTTCGGCAAAAATCCCTCGTTTTTTGCAAAATGTTTTGGCAAATGCCATTGATTCCGCAAACAGTTCTTCGGTATTTGCGCATGCTTTCTCAATCACATGGCATGCTTCAAGCTCTGCCGCCCCTGTTTTTTTCCCCGTAAGCTTCATTTCATTGAATTTATATTCCGGGATCGCTTTTCTAACAAATGAGATCATGCCGGGCAGGAAAGGTATCCCCAGGTCGACTTCCGGAAAACAAAAATATCCCCGGTCTGATTTCATAAATCTAAAATCACATGCACAGGATAGAATGGCACCGTTCCCGAAGGCATGGCCGTTAATGGAAGCAATTACCGGCACAGGCAGCAAAAGCAGTTTTTTGAACACATCATTCATACCGTACATAAATTTTTTAATGTTGTCTAAATTCTGATCGGCAAATTGTTTGCCAAGCCAGTCAACGTCAACGCCAAGGGACCAGTATTTCGTATCAGTTGAAGTTATTACTGCAGCAGTTACATTGGAATCGTTTACGATTTCATCCAGAACGCTGTTCATTGTTTGTGCGAATTCAAGGTTCTGCCTGTTTTCTCCGTTATTCAATTTAATTACAGCGACGGTTTCATCTTTTTTCCATTCTATGATCGACATATTAATCTCCAATCTTTTTTGATTTTTTAACCCTTCTTGATGTTTAACTCATCCATCCGGTTTGATATTTTTTGTTGAATCGCCAGCAGATCCTCTTTAAGAATTTGAAGTTCCTGCATGCGATCGTCGATTTCAAGCAGTTTTCGTTTGCCGTATGTAAAAGTTTTTTCAAGCTGTTTTTCCTCTTTCATGTTAAAATTAGCCAGACCGATCATTTCGGATATTTCATCCAGGGAATATCCCAGCCTTTTTCCCCTTAATATCAATTTTAAACGCGTGCGGTCCCTTTTATCGTAAACACGATGGTTCCCTTTTGTACGTTTGGGCAGGATCAGGCCTCTTTCTTCATAAAATCGTATTGCACGGGTGCTGATATCCAACTCATCAGCAAGCTCTGAAATCGTGAATAAAATGGTTTCTCTTTTCATGTCAGGCCTCTTTCGCATTACGCTTCAATCCTGGCAGGGACCGGCAATTTTTTCAGGTGACGGATTCTTCTTATAATATATATGGGATCATCCGTCAATTACTTCTCCGTAAACAGCATCCCGGGTTAAATTTTTTTTAACCCTGCATTTGATCAGCTTATTTTTAAGAGAATTTTCACCGTTTAGCATCACCCTGACATAGTTTGAACTAATGCCTTTTAAATAACCGGTTGCAGCATCTCTTTGTTCTTCAACAAGTACGTTAAGTGTTTTGCCGATCATTTTATTATAAAAAGCGGCTTTTTTATCTTTGCCCAGTTTTAATATTTTATTACGTCTGTTTTTAATTGTGTTTGTATCAACCTGGTCGGCAAAGGTAAATGCCGGAGTGCCGGGTCGCGGGGAAAAGGGAAATACATGAAGATAGCTAACCGGAAGGGCGTTTATTAAATCGTAAGTATTGTAAAATGCGTCATCTGTTTCACCGGGAAATCCGATCATTATATCAACACCGATGGCGGCATCCGGCAGAAGGGAAGAAATATTTTCTATTAATTTTTTAAACAATTGTTGGTCATATGTTCGTTTCATTTTTTTCAATATCGTGTTGTCACCACTTTGCAGAGGAATATGGAAATGACGACATACACGGTCAGATTTTGATGCGAAGTGTAATAATTCATCCGTTAGTTCATTTGGTTCAATGGAACTGAGCCTTACCCTGGGAATCATGTTGGATTCGCAAATACGTTTTAAAAGTTTAAGCAGGGTTGTTTTAGGATTAAGGTCGAGCCCGTAGCGGCCCATATGAATGCCTGTGAGAACTATTTCTTTGGCCCCGTATTGATTCTGGATGTAAATTTCATCCATGACTTCATCCGGCGGGAGACTGCGGCTGGGCCCCCTTGTATATGGGACAATGCAGTATGTACAGAAGTTATCGCAACCATCCTGAATTTTAATAAACGGACGGGTGCGGGCACCCATTGCCGAAGAATTAATTTTATGTAAGCATCGCTCATTTCTGATATTTTTGTGAATAATGATAGGTTCGGTCAGATTTTTATGAAGATGCTGATTTTCGGAAGTGATAATCCGGGCTATGTGATGTTTGTCCGAGTTTGCTATGATATAATCAAGCCCGGTAATTTTTTTTAAAGTAAGGGGATCTGCCTGCGCATAGCATCCGGTGGCGACTATCAACGCGTTCGGATTTTCCCGTATTGCCTTTCGAATGGCCTGTCTTGACTGCATGGCCGCTTTACCTGTTACCGTGCAGGTGTTAATGATACAAAGATCAGTGTCTTTTCCCCTGCCGACCGATTTATATCCGGCGTTTTGAAACTCTGCATTGATGGATTCCGACTCGACCTGGTTGACTTTGCAGCCAAGGGTTATAACGGAAACCTTTA
>JAOZOL010000144.1 GCA_029933295.1 Desulfobacterales bacterium
CAAGGAGCAAACAAACTGTTTTCACGGGTTATATTCCAAATGCGGTTACCCTGATTTTTTTTTACCGTCTTGTTCCAAAACGGAAAGTAATTTTTTTACCGCAGCAGTGGGGGATATTTCTCCCTTTTCCACCGCCCATTTCATTCGGGACAACATGGTCTTCACCTCGGGCATCTGATAAAACCAGTCTTTAAGTCCTTCTTCAAGCAGATGCTGCATCCACTGACGCGCCTGACCTTGCCGTTTCTGCTCAAGCGCTCCGCTTGCAGACAATTGTTTCCTATATTTTTTTACTGTTTCCCATATTTCGTCGACACCTGTCATCTCAAGCGCACTGCAGGTTAATACCGGCGGCGTCCATAGTGGCGTTGATGAGGATAAAAGATGCATTGCATTTTCATATGCATTTTTTGCCTGATGTGCTTTTTCTATATTATCACCATCCGCCTTGGTGATGACGATCGCATCGGCCAGCTCCAGAATACCGCGTTTAATTCCCTGCAATTCATCCCCTGCCCCTGCCAAAATAAGGACAAGAAAAAAATCGACCATTGACGCAACCGTGAGTTCTGATTGTCCGACACCCACTGTTTCCACGATAATGACATCAAACCCGGCTGCTTCACAAACCAGCATTGCCTCGCGGGTTTTCCGCGACACGCCGCCGAGGGTCCCGCCGGAAGGCGACGGACGGATAAATGCATTCTCATGAACGGAAAGTTTTTCCATGCGTGTTTTATCGCCCAGAATACTTCCTCCACTGCGGGCACTGCTCGGGTCCACCGCAAGAATTGCAACACGAAGATCCTCTCCAACGAGATGCATTCCAAGACTTTCGATAAACGTACTTTTACCCACTCCGGGTACGCCGGTTACTCCCAACCGAATCGCCTTGCCGGTAAATGGTAAAAGCCGGTCAATCACAGATGACATTAACGCCTGATGCGCGGCTAAGGAACTTTCAATCAAGGTAATTGTTTTGGCAAGGACTTTCCGGTCCCCCGAACAGACTCCCTGAATATAATAATCAGGATCATTCTCCATTATCTCTGATCCAATGCATTTAACACCTGGTTTGCAGATTCCGTTACGACCGTACCCGGCCCGAACACTTTTACAACACCTGCGGAATAGAGAAATTCATAATCCGCCGGCGGAATGACGCCTCCGGCAACCACCAGAATATCTTCGGCACCCTCTTTTTTAAGATGCTCAATCAATTCCGGAATCAAAATTTTATGCCCCGCAGCAAGGCTGGAAACGCCCACCACATGGACATCATTTTCAATGGCCATACGGGCGGCCTCGGCAGGGGTCTGAAACATGGGACTGATATCCACATCAAATCCAAGATCTGCAAATGCCGTTGCAACGACCTTAATTCCTCTGTCGTGCCCGTCCTGGCCCATTTTTGTGACCAGCATCCGGGGTCTGCGGCCTTCTTTTTCCGCAAATTCATCACACCGTTTCCGAATAGAAGCAATAACTTCATCATCCCCATACTCCCCGGCGTAAATACCGGATATACACTGGGTTGTTGCCACATATCGTCCAAACACCTTTTCCAGGGCATCGGAAATCTCTCCCACAGTTGCTCTTGCGCGAACAGCACGAATGCACGCTTCAAGAAGGTTGCCGTCTGTTTCAGCATATTTAGTAACTTCCGCAAGCGCCCTTTCCACCGCATCATTATCCCGCTTTTCCTTGATCTGCTTTATCCGTTCCACCTGTTGATTACGGACTTCTTCCGATATTTCACGTACATCAATGGGGGCCTCATCTTCAACTTTATACTTGTTCACTCCAACAATCACATCTTTTCCCTGATCAATTCTTGCCTGTCGCCGGGCAGCTGTTTCCTCAATCCGCATTTTCGGCATCCCGGATACTATTGCCTTTGCCATTCCGCCGAGATTGTCCACTTCATTAATGATTTTCATGGCTTCGACAACAATGGAATTAGTCAACGACTCAACATAATATGAACCACCCAGAGGATCGACCACGCGGGTCACCTGGGACTCTTCCTGAACAATAATTTGGGTATTTCTAGCCACCCTGGAAGACAAGTCCGTTGGAAGGCTCACTGCTTCATCAAACGAATTGGTATGAAGGGACTGGGTCCCCCCAAGCACTGCGGAAAGACATTCAAGGGTTGTCCTGATAATATTGTTATACGGGTCCTGCTGGGTCAGACTCCATCCGGATGTCTGGCAATGTGTTCTTAACATCAAAGATTTGGGATTCTTGGGGTTAAACTGCTTCATCAGATCCGCCCAGATAAACCTGGCCGCCCGAAGCATGGCGATCTCCATGAAAAAATTCATGCCGATACCAAAGAAAAATGAAAGGCGCGGGGCAAATTCATCAATATCAAGACCAGCCGCAAGGGCTGCTTTTACATATTCAAGACCGTCGGCAATGGTAAACGCAGCCTGGAGAACGGAATCAGCCCCTGCTTCCATCATATGATAACCGCTGATACTGACCGTATTGTATTTCGGCATATGTTTTGAACAATAGCCTATGATATCAGATACAATCCGCATGGAGGGCTCGGGCGGATAAATATAGGTATTTCGCGTCAGATATTCTTTTAAAATATCATTTTGTATTGTACCCATTAATTTCTCTTCGGATACGCCCTGCTCTTCGGCGGCAACAATATAACCGGCAAGCACCGGCAACACCGCCCCGTTCATGGTCATGGAAACTGACATTTTATCCAACGGTATTCCGTCAAACAATATCTTCATGTCTTCCACCGAGTCTATGGGCACACCGGCTTTTCCGATGTCACCAACGACCCTTGGATGATCCGAGTCATATCCCCGGTGAGTCGGCAAATCAAACGCCACTGAAAGGCCCTTTTGACCGGCCGCAAGATTTTTCCGGTAAAATTTATTGGATTCTTTTGCCGTTGAAAAACCCGCATACTGCCTGATTGTCCACGGCCTGTTGGTATACATGGTGGCGCGAACACCGCGAACAAACGGATCAAATCCCGGCAGGACATTGACGAATTCAAGCTCTTTTAAATCTTCAGCGGTATATAAGGGTTTAATCGTAATCCCTTCGGGGGTGGTTTTAGAAATGGTGTCAACCGAAGTCCCCCTCAATTCCTTTTCTGCGAGTTTATTCCATTTTTCGATATCAGGATGGTTTGTCATATCAATGCTCCTTTATCTCTCACATAATTCAACTAAGACACCATTCGTGGATTTGGGATGCAAAAAAGCGATTTTTGCGCCACCTGCGCCTTTGCGCGGTTTTTCATCAATTAAACGAATCCCTTTTTGCTTCAACTCAGCCAACGCGCTATCAATATCATCCACGCGAAACGCCACGTGCTGTATCCCTTCACCCTTTTTTTCAATATATTTTGAAATGGGGCCATCGGGTGAAGTTGATTCAAGCAGTTCCACTTCGCTTTCTCCCACAGGGAAAAAAGCGGTTTTGACTTTTTGCTCCGCGACCGTTTCATCGCCTTCAAAGGGCAACCCCAATATATCAGACCAGAAATTTTTTCCAATATCAATGCTGTTAACAGCGATTCCAACATGATCAACTTTGATTATTTTCATGGCATTTTCCTTTATGTGTCAGATTACAAAAAACATGTTTCCAACGATTGATGGATATTAAATTATCGATAGCTTCAAAAATTGTCAAGCTCGATTTTGATCAGATATTTTCCGCAGATCTTGCAAAAAATTTTTCATGGCAATGAATTACCACTGTATAAAAAAAACAACTTATCAATTATTCCAAATGATTATGAATGAATTTGAAAGTTTACAATAACATAAAAATACGGTATAATATTTTAAAAACAATGGACATATGATAATCAACAACAACAACAAATTAAACAAAGGAATTTATCCATGCGCGGAGCATTTTTTATCATCGTTTTAATTGCCATGCTGATTGCCGGTATTCTTACGATTAAAAACATGAAATCTGAAACATCTGAAGGCGTGAATAAAACTGAAACAATTCAGAAGGCCAAAGATACGGCGAAGATTGCTGATGAGGTGACAAAAAAATTAAGAGAAACTGCCAAACAGGCTAACGATCCCTATTCAGAGTAGTTTATAATAATGGTACTGCCATACAAATCGAAGTTCCTGAACCAGGCTCAGAGCTTATGTCCAGATGCCCTCCCAAATGATTTATTTTTTCTTTAATATCGAATAATCCAAATCCGTCATATGAACGAGCCTTACTGAATAAGTTGTCGGTATTAAAACCAACGCCATCATCTTCTACTTTTACATCAAGAATATTTTGAGAATTCTTTATTCGGATACTTATATTGCCGGCCCTGGCGTGTTTCACCGCATTATGAATGAGTTCATTAATGTTTCGATAAAAAATAATTTTAATATCTTCATCAATATTATCCATATCTCCCAAAAAATTTGTTTTCACGGAAAGATTATATTTTGACTCTATTGATGCAGATAGGGTTTCAATGGCCTCTTTAAGTCCGAAGTCATATAATACAGGGGGACTCAAATCAAATGTAAGTGTCTTTGTTTCTTTAATTATTTTTACAAGCTGCTCTTTAATTTGATTTAGTTGCCGTAAAAGTTCCGGGCTGTCCAAGGAGGTTCCGAGTGAATTTATTTGTAATTGCGCGACAAACAATTCCTGGCTAACTCTATCGTGTAGTTGAGAAGCTAAATTGCGTCGCTGATTTTCTTCTGATTTTGACAATTGAATTGACAACTGCTTGAGTTGCGACTGATATTTAAGAAGTTTTTCTTCAGTTGATTTTAATTTGGTTATGTCTGTTATAACAACATTTGCTTTCCGGGGCTGCTTGTCCTTGTAAGTGATGTTTGTATTAAGAATGACCCATTTTTCTTCCGCATTTTTTGTGACGATTTGATAGAAAATTTCCTGGGAAATGGCTTCCCCTGAAAAAAGCCGTGACAGGCGGTTCGAAAATTTCTTTCTGCTCTCTGCGGTTAAAAAATCAATCGGATTCATTGATAGAATTTCTTCTTTTGAATAGCCGGTAATTTTTGCAAGCGAATCATTGGCACTGATAATTTCATTGGTATGATAATCAAACTCTAAAATACCAGCATTTGCATGTTCAACCAATTGCCTGTACCTTGACTCACTTTCTTTTAAAACCTGTTCCGCCCTGTTTCTTTCGCAAAAAAGGGTATCAAGTTCAGACTTAATATAACTAATCGCATCAATAACCTGACGAAAGGATTTACTGGCATAAATACGGCCGTCCACCGATTGAGAACCTTCTTTTTTCCAATCAATGGACTCTATATATGAAAGCAGTTCATCATAAAAAAGCCTGGATCGCGCATCCTGTAATTTATTGGTGAAGGCAAAGACAAAAAGCTTAAATTTTGAAATCAGGCGATTAAAAAACCTGATAGAATTGTCGAAACATTTAACTGAAAAAGTGCTGCTTTCCATATTTTTTGTTAAAATGACATCTTCGCGACATATTTCCTGATCTGGTTTCTCTTGGCTTAGTATTTTGACAGCCAAGGAAACTGCCTGGGCATATGTTGCCACAGAATAAATAATTTCATCATAAACATGCAGTTTTTTAGCTAGATTAAAACTGATTTTAAACAAAATCGACTGGTTGTAAAGCACCCCGCCAATGATCAAATCACAGCCCTTAAGGTATTGAATATAAATTTTTCTAGCCTTGGAATCCGCACCTTCTACGCTGGTATAATCCTCTATCCAGACCAACCCGTATTTTTTATCAAAGTGTTTTGAAATATAACCATCCATGTAGCGGGTTGATTCAATCATCTCAAAGGAACGCACATAGCCCGAAGCCTTAACCAAAAAAAAACGATCACCCAGTTTTGCCATTTCGACGATATAATTGCTGTGATCATGCCGGCTGACATAAATATCCGGATGAAAAACAGGTAAATTTGTAATCGCACACCGATTATTTACCCGAAACCATGCCGGGTTCTTATCTATATCAATACTCATTGTTAACTTCCAAAATCATAACTTTATCAATAAGTCAGGGCAAAGGAACCTCCGTAGGTCAGGTTAGTCCGGCACTCAACCCCTAAAATCCTTGCAGGAAACACTCCGGCACATGCAGGGTTGAGAGAGAGCCGGGCGTAACCCGACAAAACGTCGATTCAATCATCAAAACCGCAATATATCAGCCGCAGATAAACGCAGATGATTTATTTATTATTAAAGCACCATCTTGAATCAAGACCATCGTACATTCATTATTCTAAAGATAAAGTATATACAACCATAGACCAAGCATGACAATAAAAAAGCCCCGTCACCTTATTCGCGGTAACGGGGCTTTATATAAAGATTTTTCGGCAGCGTCCTACTCTCCCACACAGCTTCC
>JAOZOL010000014.1:0-7044 GCA_029933295.1 Desulfobacterales bacterium
AACAAACCGTAGTATGGGTTTGGGGGTATATTTGTATGCTGGATTTTCTTCTAAAAACGGATACTGGGTCTGGAGACAAAAAATAGCGGAGTTCGTCATTTCCATCAGGTTTTGCAAAAAAACAACAAAATGTGCCTTGGCTTTTGTGCCGTGGGGACTTAAATACGCTTTTTCTCCACCACCTAAGGGATCGGTTTCAACTGCATGGGTTGCGCCGGAAAGATGGGTGGCCCCGCAGTTGGCGGTCGCGTATCCAAGTCCCTGTCCGGTGCAGCCCCGAGGATCATAACCGGCCATTTCAAGACCTTTTACATGATTTGCAAAATCCTCACCGCCGTATTTTTCAGACAGGCGCTTCACGCCTTCAGCCAGATCATTGCCCAAACCCCGTCGATATGCGATATCTTCGATGGTCTTACCGATATTACCGGCTTCCCCGAATTTCAGATCACTTGTCAGCATCCCTTTTTCATTCAGTTCCATGGCAAATCCAATGGCGCCGCCAGTACTGATGGAATCAAGCCCCAGACGATTTAACATATCATTCCATTGCGCGATTTCATTGAGGTCTCCCATCATCAAATTTGAACCCATCAGCGCAAGGGTCTCATATTCCGGAGAGACCAGTTCTTTATTATTGAATTTTCCGATTCGGCCGCATTGCATTGGACATCCGGGGCAACCGTGATTCTTTATTTTATGATGATCTCGAATTTTTTCCGCACTGAGATCTTCCCATTTTTCAAAGCGTGATTTTGTAAAGTTTCTCACCGGCATAATGGCAGCGCTCCCATATGCCCGGACGTTTTGCGCTGTTCCCAGTTCCCGAAGCCTTCTGCCTGAGTTATCATGGGCACGTACTTTTTTACGGGCAATGGTAAGCGCTTTTTGAAACCGGGCCGGATCAGCCACCACTACTTTGCGATTCCCCCTGGCAACGATTCCTTTTAAATTTTTAGAGCCCATCACTGCACCCATCCCGCATCTGCCGGCAACACGTTTATCCGAAGCAATAACAGCAAACCGAACAAGATTTTCTCCTGCCGGGCCAATCACGACCCAGTCTCCTTCATCTTTGCGGGATTCCTGGAAATCAGAGGTATCCATTCCCCAGGAGTCCGAAGCATCATTAATCGCCACATCACCGTTATCAATACTGATATAAACCGGAGCGTCTGCCCGTCCCCTGATCATAATGCCGTCATAGCCTGCTTTCTTTAAACTGATGCCGAATTTGCCGCCAACATATGAAGCGCCGAAAATTCCTGTTAACGGTGATTTACACATTACGACAAATCGTCCGCCGGCCGGTGAAGGGGTTCCTGCGGTGGGGCCTGACATCATCACCAAAATATTATCAGGAGATAGGGGGTCAATTTTAGGCTGGATATGATCATACAAAAGCTTTAAAGCCAGCCCTTTACCGCCAATGTATAAACGTCGATCCCTTGGGGAAATTTCACGAGTACTGACACTTTGGGTCGTCAGATCAATGTCAAGAACCGTGTTATTAAACGCTTTAATATCTGTCATGAGCATGCCTACGCTTTGTCAGTTTGAAAGATAAAAGGCAGAAGTAATTTGGATAATAACCCCTTTCTCTAAACCTGAAGCGAACTCCGTATTAATCAATTATTCTGAGGTCGCAAGATACCGGTAAATCATATTGGTAAACTCATTGATTAACCGTGCTTCATTAATTTTAATGCCAATGAATTTGGTTGTATGCGCAAGGTTCTCAGCGGCGCTGTGAATGACAATCGCTGCGGCTTCAATATCTGCTACTTTAATTTTGTTTTTGAAAAATTCAAGAAATGCGTTGATCTGTTTCAGTGCTTTTGTTTTTTCTTCATCGAACAGTTTTTTCACTTCTGGATCAGAATATCTCAGAGCTTTTGTTTCACGATGAAAATCAGAAGAAATTCCGCAAGCTCTAAATAAATTTGTAGTAAAATAACGAATTATCTCTTTTGAAAACTCTTCAAACCGGACATCGCTATCCTGTTTCCAGATTTCTGAATAATGGTTATCCAGATATCGTTCGAGCACATCGATTAAAAGGACCTTTTTATCAGAAAAGTAAGAATAAAAGCTTCCAATCGAAACCCCTGCCAGAGCCGCTATCTCTTTTGAATTGGTATCATGGATCCCCTTTTGAGCAAATAATTGTATTGCCGCATTCATGATACGATTTTTTTTGTTAATGCTCCTTTTCTGTTTTGGGATTCTTACTTTTTTATTATTGGCTTTCATATCTCGTATTGCGGAAATCTTAGTTGATATTTTTATCTTTACGCAGTCCACAACGTCCTTCCATATCCTCAAAAACTCCATTATGTATTAGGGATTTACGGGGCCTTCATTGTGAAATAAAACTGGAAATGCAAAGTTGCGTAATATTGACAGATCATAGTTGACCATAATCCAATTTATGGTTTCAGCAAAATTTTTAAAGCATTATCCGCCTTGGCCGGCGTATCAAAGGCCTCTTTGACATTGTCTAAAGAAAATTCATGGCTGATTATCGGTTTCCGATCGATTTTTCGGGTGCCAATCAATTCCGCGCATTCTTTCAGCTCTGCCGGCGTGTACATATAAGAACCGATAACTTGAATCTGTTTTTCTACCAAAGGCTCAAGATCGATCGACACCGGAGCTTCAAACAGTCCGTTTGCAACAATTCTTCCATTGACCCCTGCGATGGACAAAGCTTGTTTAAACACAGGTTCTCCAGGACACCCTTTTATATATCCGACCCCATCATAAATAAGATTAACCAATCCGATCCCGGTGCTTTCGAGTACTTTTTGAAACACGTCATCTTTAGCGGCATTGAAGGTCTCGTCTGCTCCCAGATCTTTGGCCAGCTTCAGGCGATGATCTAAAACATCAATCACAAAGATTTTTTGGGGCTCGATGGCAGATGCCCTGATACATTGAAGAATTCCGAGACCGATCGTACCGGCGCCAAAGATAGCGATGATTTCTCCTGAAGCGGGTTTTCCCAACTGGGTTGCGTGCATCGAGTTTGCAAGTGGTTCAATGGTTGTGGCTTCACTATAACTCAAATTATCCGGCAACAGGAAAACAGATTCATTTAAAACAGCATTAAACACTTGCCCATATTCTGCCATGCCGCCGACAACAAATGCATATACGCGATCACCGTTCTTGATGCCTTCCACTTTTTTCCCGACCTCGACCACTTCCCCGCTGACCTCGTGGCCGGGAATCAATCCAGCATCGGTCGGCAGGCAAAGGATTTCGCTAAACATCCCTTCCCTGTACATATGCAGATCAGACCCGCATATTCCACTGGCCTTAACGCTCAGCAGTATATCGCTTTCACCGATTTTTGGTTTTGGCACGTCTTCAATGGTGATACTCTTTTTTCCCTTAAAAATCGCTGCTTTCATTTAATCACCTCAGCTTGTTTATCTTATTTGGCCAATGGGTAATCCAAGCCATATTTTTTTACAGTACCGTCTCTATGGAGCAAAAATGCAAACAAAGACTTTCTGAAAAATGGTATATTATAGTTAATCAGAAAAAGAAGACAGTTATCATCCAGCGGCCTGAATTCGTCAGTCACTTTATTAACAGGATAAGGGCCATCCGGATAAATAATCGCGGGCACTGTTTTTCCGTCAGCCATCGATGTAACCGTGCCGATTGTAGCCGGTGCTACTTTATGGATTTTTTCTTTTCTTCTAACAAGGTTCATTCCGGTTTTGTTCTCATAAAACTCCTTGCCAATCCACCCGGTTACACCCGTAATAAAATTACCAACCCACTCCGATTTCCTGGTCAAAAGTGGACCTACCACTTCTCCTTCAAAACGTCCGGTCCAATCAGACGGATCGGGAATCTCTAACTTGCAAAAATAGTCTATAATTTCTTTAAGGGATTTTTTGTTTAGCTTTTGCCCCTGTATTGATGGAACTAATACGCCGCTCATAACATCTCCTCCTTTTTTTTATACATTAAACCAGCCGTTTTCCTTATACCATTTTATCGTTTCCTTTATTCCACTTTCCATGGTCGGATATTTATACTTAAAACCGGTGGCCCTGAACTTGCTGCCGTCCCAGCGTTTGTCGTAAAGTGCATAGTCAAGAGCCGCTTTTTCAAAAAGGGGGGTGGTTTTTGTAAGCCTGGCATAAAGCCCGGTAACACGCGCCACATTTCTCATGACAGGTATAGGTACATGAAAAAGCTTCTTTTCTTTTCCAAGTAGTTCCCGGGAAACCAGGTTGAAGAAGTCAACAGTCGTCATGTTGCTTTCATCGCTGTGAAAATAGGCTTCGCCGATTGTTTCATCATGGTCAAAAGCCCAAATCACTGCCCGACACAAATCCTCTATATGACTGCCTCGTTCAATTTTGTCTCCTTTTCCAGCTATAGGGATCATGCTTTTATTGCGATTATCATAAATATGTTTGAAAACGAGAAACAGACCGTATTCTGATCGCGGACCATAAATACCGCCCGGACGAAATATGGTCGCCCGAAGCCCTTTTTCCTTGATGTATTTATGAACGATTTTTTCTCCTTCCCATTTGCTGATAAAGTAGTTGTTTAACGGCTCTGTTTGCTTTGGATCATCTTCTCTAACCTCATTTCCGGGATTAGAGTTGTAACCGTGGACTCCGGCAGCTGAAAAGTGAATAAATCGATCAATACCCGCCTTGACTGCCGCATCACAGAGATTTTCAACCGCACCTTTATTAACGGCAAAAATCACCTTGTCCGGGGTTGAATAATCATGGATGCCGGCAATATGAATGACACTGTTCACATCCTTGAGAAGACGATCAAGACCGTTTTTTTGTGTTAAATCCGACTTTACGAATTCAACCCCCAGTGCATCGAACATGGCCCCGTAGTGTCGGCTCGACACATCAATGGCCCGAACCTTGAAACCGGCTTTGACAGCCTCGGCCACCATATGATGCCCGACAAAACCGGCGGCACCGGTAATTAAAACAAGTCCCCTATCTTTTTTCGACATGACATACCTCCTATATGGTTATTTATTAAAGTTTCATACTCACTTATTATTTGGTTTATGCATATTTCCAACAATACTGGTGGTAAGATTTCTGGGAATAAGTCTTTGGCTGTATATTGACAGCTTGTTGTAAGTGCCGGGTATGCAGACCCTTTTATTTTTTTCCAAAGCGTTTAATCCAATCTTCACTACTTCATCTGATTCCATCCATGCAAAATCAGGAAAATCGATGTTCTCGGCATCGGCAAGTGAGTGGAATTCCGTTCGAGTGGGTCCGGGACACAGACAAGTGACCTGGACATTAATATTTTGGTCTTTTAGTTCTGCGCCCAGCCCTTCTGAAAAACTGAGAATAAATGATTTAGTGGCGGCATAGACGGTAAGCCACGGCACTGCCTGAAAGGCGCCCGTTGAAGCAACATTGAGAATTTGCCCTTTTTGGTTTTTAACCATTGTTGGAAGAATTCCCATGGTTAAGGCAACCAGGCTGTTCACATTTACCCGGATAATGTTATCCCAATCATCAGGTTGTTTATCCAGCAAAAAAACTCTTGCCCCAAAACCCGCGTTGTTGATCAGAACATCAACTTCCAGATTCTGTTTTTTCAGTTCGCCTAATATATTATTCACACCATTCGGATCTATTAAGTCTGCTGAAAAAGTATGAACCCGGACAGTGTAATTTTGTTCGATTTCCTTTTTAAGCGATTCAAGCCTGTCCAAACGCCGTGCGGTAATAAAAAGATCATGACCCTGCATCGCTAATTCTCTCGCAAAACCTGCGCCAAGCCCACTGGAGGCGCCCGTAATCAAGGCAAGTTTGTTTTTCATAATAGCCTCCGATGATTATTATCCAGAAGAGAAGCAATTCGAATTTTTACTAACGGAGGCTCACACAAATTGTTTATCGCCCCCAGTAAAACGTTCAGACTACTGGTCTGGAAATGATTTTCCATTGCATCCCGCTTTTGCCATTCGCCCATCAAAAAATAGGCAGTGTCATGCTCCGTATCTTTGTAAATATTGTAACTCAGGCATCCTTTTGTCTTTCGGAACTCGTTTCGTAAGGCAAAGACAGTTTGCTCAAACTCGATACGCTTTTCAGGAAGTACATTTATCTTTATATAGGTTATCAACATAGCTATTTTACCTTTCGTTGATTCTGATCTGCATTCTTTGCATTCTTTGCATTTTGTCATTTTTATAAACAGCATATAGTATGCCAAAGGCTATGAGGTGCTTACAGGATGAGATAGACACATGTCAGATAGGGGTTTGTAGGATATTCGAGAAGTATGGAGAGTGAAAGAGCAAGCAAAAACCACCGCGACATATCGTGGGGCCGTGATATGTCGTGGTGGTTTGCGAGATAGGTGTGAGTTTATTGAAAGCCTGTATTGGTGTTAACTCAAAGGCGATTTGGAGCAACTCAGGAACAAGAGAAAACCGGATTAAGATCGTTGGATACTGTATTTTTTCATTCGGGATCGCAGGGTGCTCGGGGGAAGGCCTAAAATTTCAGCAGCGCTGTTTTTTCCTTCAACTTGCCAGTTTGTCTCTTTAAGTATTTCAATGATATAATCGCGCTCCATTTCAGGAAGGGTCTTTTTGCGGTCTATAATTTTCCTCTGGCCTGTTGACAACTGATCTGTTTGATTTGAGTTGAGTTTTTCCGCCAATCTCAGAACATTGCCTGAAGAACTGATGACTGCTCGCTCAATGATATTTTCCAGTTCCCTTACATTTCCGGGCCAGTGATAAGCTTCCAGTGCCTTTATTGTATTATCATTGATGGTTTCGATCTGTTTTCCCATTTTTCGGCAGAATTTTTTCACGAGCCAGTTCACGATGAGCGGGATATCCTCTTTGTGTTTGCGAAGAGGAGGAGCCGTGATCGGAAAAACGTTCAACCGATACCAAAGGTCTTTGCGAAAGCGGTCGGTTTTGACTTCGTCCTCAAGGTTACGGTTGGTGGCGGCAATAATCCGGACATCCACCTTGATCGTATGAGAGCTGCCCATTCTCTCGAATTC
>JAOZOL010000014.1:7144-11603 GCA_029933295.1 Desulfobacterales bacterium
AATAACGGTATGATTAACGTTGATTTTGTTTTATATTTAATAAAAGTTTTTTTATCTATCTTCGCTTCTTCAGGTAAATCATTTAAGCTTTTGAACTGGACAATCCTGTTTTGGAGCAATTCGTCAACAACCCAAGGGAAACTCTCGGCTCCCAGGCCTAAGGGAACCTGGGTGTCAATGCTCTTAGCTCTCCAGGCATGCGTGAGCATTCTTTTTTCATATAATACAAGATTACAGCGATCAACTTTCAAATGATTACCGATACACTCGAATGCGAAGTTGATTTTGTCATCGATTTCATCGATTTTAAAATTTACAAAGGTGGCGAACAGTTCAGTAAGCAGTGTCTCAAATTCCAGGCGTTCGGACAGTGAAAGCGCCATGTCTTTTAAATTTTTTTCGTCATTTGTTTCCATTTTACTCATCAAATCCTATTGATATATTCATCGATGTACGATCCAAGAGCCCCCGCGATGATTGCCTAATCAATATCATCTTCACTCAAGCTCTGACTCTCCAAGAGTATACATGTCCCGGTGGCAATCACGGCCATTGCAAGAAGAAAGGCTCTTAAGGGACATACAAAAGAACTTCAGAAAAAAATTTTAAATGATCTCTCCCTTCCAAAGCTTGTCTAAAAAAACCTTCCATGGAAAAATAACGATATTATCCCGTGTTGTTCTTTCATTTTGATCACAACTAATCACGGCAAAGTTTTCAATATTCCCTTCTTCTTTTAATGCTCTAATTCCTTTAAGATGTTTGTCGTAAATTGATTTTGAACTTTTTATCTCAATTGCCCATTTATCGTCTAAGATCAGATCCACTTCAAATCGTGACGTAGAGCGCCAATAAAACATTTTAATGTTTTTTCTCGCATATGATAGAAACGCCCTCACTTCAAGAAGGATAAAGTGCTCAAATGCTTTTCCAAACAGTTCCGAGCCGTCCAGAATTTCACCACGGTTTGCAAGTGAATTTGTAACACCGACATCAAAAAAATAGAGCTTTGAACGTGAAATTGCTTTTCTCTTTTTTGTTTTGGTGAATGGTTTAAGATGAAAGACCAACAAAGTATCTTCTAATATCTGGATATAATTTTTAATGGAATTGGGAGAGACGCCACAATCTCCGGAAATGGATTGAAAACTTATCTCTTCGCCATTGCTTAAAGCAATTAATTCAAGGAATTCTGAGAATTGCACAATTTTACGGGTCAACGCTTCATTTTGTATTTCTTCTCTTAAATATAATGCGGTGTACGCCCTGAGCTCTTCAACGTATTCATCGCTGGGATAAACGACCGGTAACCCGCCCCGATTAAGATAAGTCAGTAAATCAAAGTCAGGGATTTCAATTGATGTAAGGGGAAAGAGTTCAGCCCACCAGGCTCTTCCAGCCAGCAAATTAGCTCCGCCTCTTTTTATTTTTCGGGCACTGCTGCCGGTCAATAAAAATGTCAATCTTTTTGATTCAATAAGACGATGGACCTCATCTAACAATTCAGGAAGCTTTTGGACCTCGTCTATAACAACTATCGGTTTTAATTTTTGCTCAGAAAGAATTGAAGGATTTCTTAGATAATCACGATAGGTTTTACTTTCCAGTAAATCAATTACGGTCGCATTTGAAAGGGTATGCTTTATTAAAGTTGTTTTTCCGGTTCCCCGGGGGCCGAAAAGAAAAAACGATTTTTTTTTCAATAAATCTGTCAGCCCAAGCGTTCTTTTATACATTTTGCACCTCGAAACTGTTTCGATTTATCATTATATTCCGCAATACAGTTTCAATATATCACAAAAAAAGACTATTTCAACCCTGGATCGTAATGATTTTGTAAAAACAGATTTTGGAAAGTCCCTTATATGGCAAAACAATTGAAAAAGGATTCGGGGCTGTCGAATATATCAGTCAGCCGTGTAATATCCACGGTACCAATCAATAAATTTTCCAATACCCTCTTCTATTGACGTTTCCGGCTTAAACCCGACGGCATTGTATAAATCATCAATATTAGCATAGGTTGCGGCAACATCACCGGGCTGAATATCCATAAAGTTTTTTTCGGCTTTTTGTCCCAGCGCTTCTTCAATGGCTTCAATAAATTCTGTCAGTTTTACGGGATTGTTGTTTCCGATGTTAAAAATCCGATACGGTTTATACGATGTTCCGGGGTCCGGCATATCGCCCGACCAGTTAAGGTTCGGTTCCGGAACTGCATTGATAACGCGCACAACGCCTTCAACAATATCATCAATATAGGTAAAATCCCGCTGCATTTTGCCGTGGTTGAATACCTTGATGGGCTTATTTTCTAAAATGGCTTTTGTGAAGAGAAACAACGCCATATCCGGCCGTCCCCAGGGACCGTAAACGGTAAAAAACCGAAGACCGGTACAGGGCAAATCAAATAAATGGCTGTATGTGTGGGCCATCAGTTCGTTGGATTTTTTAGTGGCCGCATATAATGATACAGGATGGTCCACGTTATCATGCACTGAAAACGGCAGATTGGTATTGGCCCCGTAAACGGAACTTGATGATGCAAACACCAGATGCTTGACATGATGGTGACGGCAGCACTCCAGAATATTGACAAAGCCCACGAGATTGGACTCAACATAAGAATGGGGATTAATCAGCGAATACCTTACCCCGGCCTGGGCTGCCAGATTCACCACCACATCAATCGGATGGGCGGCAAAAATCGTAGCCATATCCTCAAAATCACTCAAATCTTTTTGATAAAAAGTAAAGTTGGAATTTATCGTCAAAAGCTGTAAACGATCTTTCTTCAAACTCACATCATAATAATCATTTAAATTATCCACGCCAAACACATGAAAGCCGTCCGCTAAAAGACGCCTCGCCAGGCTGAAACCTATAAAACCGGCTGCACCGGTGACGAGTATATTTTTAAATTCAGGAGTCATTTTTTCGCTCTTAATTTATCATATTTTGTTAAGTAAGTTAATCAGCAGCCGTACACCAAACCCGGTACCACCGGCTCCGCAATAGTCTCCGGCTTTTTTGGAATACGCCGGGCCTGCAATATCAATGTGCGCCCATCGCGTATTTTCGACAAACTCGGACAAAAACAAAGCGGCGGTTATGGCCCCGCCCCAGCGGGTGCTGCTCATATTATTAATGTCCGCAAATTCACTTTTCAACAAATTCTTGTAGTCTTCAGGCATGGGCATGGCCCAGCACCGCTCAGCTGTTGCCTCGCCTGCCGCCACAATTTCTTTTGCCAGTTCTTCATCAGTTGAAAACACACCGGCTATGCTTTCTCCAAGGGCGACCACACAGGCACCGGTTAATGTCGCCATATCAATCATAACTTCAGGCTTGAACATTTTAATTGCATAGGCCATGGCATCAATCAGGATCAATCGCCCTTCGGCGTCCGTATTCCCGATTTCAACGGTTTTTCCGCTGTATGTTTTAATGATATCGCCGGGCCGGGTTGCATCCCCGGACGGCATATTCTCCACCACCGGTATCACGCCGACTACCCTGAACTTATGCTTCAGGCGGGCCAGCGTAATTAAAATTGAGGCAACGGAAGCGGCCCCGGACATATCCATCTTCATTTCATCCAAAGATGCGGAAGGCTTTAAATTAATGCCGCCGGAATCAAATGTTACCCCCTTCCCCACGAGTACCAATGTTTTTTTCTTTTTAGATGATTTCTTATTTTTAAGCGGATTATAATCTAAAATAAGCAGGCGGGGTCTGCTTCGGCTGCCCGCCCCCACCGCCAGGATCGCGCCCATGCCGTTTTGTTTTAACGCTTTTTCATCCAGAATGGAAAACGACAAATCTTCTTTTTCAGCGGCTTTCACCATTGACCGTACAAACCGGTCCGGTCGTTTCTCATTGGACGGCATACTGACCCATTCCCTGGCCAGAATAGTTCCTTTACAAATCGTTTCAATCCGGGCCGGAAGGAGCCGCCGGCTTTTAACAAATTTAGAATCCGTAAAAACAGACACGATTTTTAACGGCTTTTTTTTCTTATCCTTCTTGTATTTATCAAAGAGATGATTCCCGAGAAAAGCGCCTTCAAGAATTGCGCTTAAAAGCACGTCGTCTTTCATGTTCAGTTTTTCCGGCCCGGGTGCACATATGACAATTTCAGACAGCGCTTTTTTAATCAGTTCTTTAACGCTTTTACCGGCAAACTTGCGCAATGCTTCAGCGTCAATTTTTTCAAGCTTACCGAGCCCGACAAATAAAATCCGCTCAAGCTTAGTGCCGGCCGGGTCATAAAGAACAACGGAATCATCTTTTTTCCCTTTAAACTCTTTTAGCTTGAGGACTTTTTCGATCAAACCGGTAATTGATGGATCATCATGAATATCCGCATCCTCGCAAACCGGAATAACCAGACATTCCGCCTTTTTTTTCAGTATCTCGCCGGAAAACAATTTTAACATAAGTGATCTCCTTTATCAGG
>JAOZOL010000014.1:11703-15560 GCA_029933295.1 Desulfobacterales bacterium
AATAAAAATTACATGTTCCGTTCTTTTCTTAATACTTCATAGGCTTCATGAATTTCCATAAACTTGTCTTTGGCAAAAGTGACAAATTCTTCCGGCAATCCTTTGGAAGCGATGGTATCCGGATGAAAGTCTCTGACCATCTTTCGATATTGACTTTTTATCTTATCATCTGAATCACTGTTTGAACACCCCAGAATGGTATAATATTTATCTGAATCCGGAGTGTAGCGGGTTTTGAATTGCAGATACACGTCATTGCTGAATTTAAAAATATCCGCAGCAGACTTAATCAGTCGTTCTTCAGCAGCATGCAACGCCCCGTCCGCCAGCGCCACACGAAATAATATATCCAGCATCAGTTCCAAAAACTGCGGCTGATTATTAAAATGCTGATAAAACTGCATGGCAAAATTTTCAAAAGACTCATTTGAATCCATGGCCGCCTGAAAAATATGTTCGGCTGCCAGGCGGCTTTGTGCATTTAAATGAAGATCGTCCAGCATAAACTGCCGGACTGTTTGGATTTCAGATTCCAGGATCTGTCCGTCTGCTTTAATCAATTTAGCCAGCATGGAAAAAGAGGCCACAAAAAAAGTCATTTGTGCGGTTTCACCATTGGACAAACGGTTGCTGTTTTTTACGATAGTACGCGTTCCGCCAGCCTCTTCATCAACAAACATATGACCGAATGATGCGCCTGCAACCGCACCCACAGGACCACCAATGGCAAAACCAATGGTTCCGCCGACTACTTTACCCAACCAACTCATGTTATATCCTTTAATAATTGTTTCCGTAAAAGATCCAATGCACATATGGCAAAAATCTGTTTGTTTGACAAGCGCTCTTTGAACGGCGAATGAAATGTGTACACAGCCGTTTCATCTTTTGTTGAAATACCGACACACACGGTCCCAACCGGCTTTTCATCCATTCCGCCGCTTGGTCCGGCAATACCGCTGGTGGCAAGCCCATATGATGCCCCGGAAATCCTGCGCACGCCGTCCGCCATTTCCCTGATTGTTTCTTCGGAAACAGCTCCGTATGCCTGCAATGTTTCTTCAGATACCCCTAAAATGCTTTTCTTTGCATCGTTTGAATACGTGACACCGGAAAACAGAAAATAATCGGAACTGCCGGCAACGTTTGTGAGTAAATGTGAAATCAATCCGCCGGTGCAGCTTTCCGCAACGCCAATCGTTGCCTTGTTTTTAACCAGAAGGGAAGCGATCTCAGCCTCCATGGACCGACCGTCTAAAGAAAAGACCTTGTCACCGAGTTGTTCAGCGGTCCATTGGGCGGCTTTTTCAATTTCATGTACAAGGCCTGTCTTATCTATCCCGGCGGCGGTCAGTTTTACCGTAATCACCGGAAACCTTGCCAGCATCCCGAGTTTCACACCTGGAAACATTGCATCCAACCCTTTTAGTTTTTCGTTGACCAGCGCTTCCGGAAGGCCGAACAAAGACAGCTCCTTTCTCAATGTGACGGATTTTTCATCACCGCGGTATGCTAAAATGTCCGGTATAACCGACCTGGAAATCATTTTTTCCATTTCTTTCGGCACCCCGGGCAAAAAATAACACCGGCATCTGCCGATATTGAAAATAAATCCCGGGGCAGTGCCGCAACTGTTTACAATGGGTACCGCACCTGACGGCAATACCGCCTGCTTATTATCGGAGCCGGGCACTTTTCGGGAAAACTTTGCAAAATATTCTTCCATAAATAAAAATGCCTCATTATTGAATTCAAGCTCAACACCGGCGGCTTTGGCAGCGGCGGCAGCACTCAGATCATCCACCGTCGGTCCGAGACCGCCTGTGATCACGGCAATATCGGCATGCTTTCCAATATCTGAAAGAATCTTTATTAATCCATCCATATCATCTCCGACACAGGTATGCCGGGTTACCGCAATACCGATTTCATTTAAAAGATATGCGATATGAGCTGAATTCGAATCAATCACAGATCCCTGACAAATTTCATCACCGGTTGACAATATTTCACCGATCATTATTTCACCTTTAAATTTTTGAATATTATTCTGTATCACCGGAAAAACAAATTAACATAATATGAACACTAAAAACAGCTTGACAAAAAATCTATATACATTTATTTGAAAAAAATTGGAAATATTATAATGAATAAAAAAATTAAACAAAATACTTATGCAGAAAATTATTTTTGGTGGTGGCAGGCTGACATAACAAGGCTTGCTGACGGATAAATTCCTGTATACAAAAACATAAAGACACTCAAGACCGTGGGCAGCTTCAACCCCCACGGTTTTTTTATTGAAAAAAAGACCGGGGGATAACTCCCCGGTCTTTTTTTTTTGACTAATGACTTCGCAAAAACTTATATTGAAAATAAGGAGACAACCATGCTGCTAAACCAGTTCCCTGACCAGCAGACGTTCTGCAGTCTGTTTGACCGCCATAATGTTGTGCCGCTGTGCCGGGAAATCCTGGCTGACATGGAAACACCGGTCACGGTTTTAAAAAAAATGTATCCTGAAAAAGGCCCTGTGTTCCTGTTTGAAAGTGTCGAAGGTGGTGAACGCTGGGGAAGATACAGTTTCCTGAGCGCGTCCGCCCGCGCCCATATCCGCATTCTCAAAAATCAGGTCGAAATCCAAAAAAATGATCACAAAAAATATATTGATCATCACGGTGATCCATTACCGATTTTAAGAAAATTCATGAAACGGTATAATCCTGCTGTTCTTTCCGGTCTGCCAAGATTCTGGGGAGGGCTCGTGGGATATTTAACCTATGAAATGGTCTCTTTTTTTGAGGCCATCCCCAATAATCTGCCGGATGATAAGCCGCTTGCACACTTTATCCTGCCGGATGAAATTCTGATTTTTGACAATATCAGAAATACCCTGCTCATGGTCGCCATTGCCTATAAAAATGATTTTTCCGATCCCGGGGATTCTTTTTTATCCGCAATGGCACGCATCGACGCATTACAGCATAAAATCTCATCAACTTCATCCAAAAGTAAGATGGTAAATGAAAAATCTGCTACAATGCAATCGCGCTGCAATGAAAATGAATTTCACAAAAAAGTTGAAACCATAAAAAATTATATCACGGCCGGTGAAGTGATCCAGACAGTAATATCCCAGCCATTTGTCTGTGATGCGCCAAAAAACATCCTCTCTTTATATCGGGCCCAGCGGTATATTAATCCGTCACCTTATCTTTTTTTTATGCATCTGGATGAAACCATTCTTGTGGGATCATCCCCTGAAGCCATGGTACGTCTTGAAAACAATGTGGCTACCTTAAGACCCATTGCCGGTACCCGGCCACGGGGTGATACCGAACAGACGGACCGGGCACTGGCTGATGAACTTCTTTCCGATGAAAAAGAACGGGCAGAACATCTCATGCTGGTTGACCTGGGACGCAATGACCTGGGACGGGTTGCTGAAACCGGAACCGTCCAGGTAACGGATTTGATGATTATCGAAAGATACTCACACGTCATGCACATGGTTTCAAATATCACCTGCGACATAAAATCAAATTATGATGCATGGGATTTGATGAGGGCCGGTTTCCCCGCTGGTACGCTTTCGGGCGCGCCCAAAGTCAGGGCCATGGAAATAATTGCTGAACTTGAAGACTATCCCAGAGGCCCTTACGGCGGTGCCGTGGGCTATATTTCATTTAACGGAAACATGGATCTGGCCATTACGATCCGGACGGCAGTCATCGAAAACGGACAATTAACCGTAAATGCCGGAGCCGGCATCGTGTATGATTCGGATCCTGAAAAAGAAAGAATTGAAACAGTCAACAAGGCTAAGGCCATACAAAAAGCACTCCGGTTAATGG
>JAOZOL010000014.1:15660-21587 GCA_029933295.1 Desulfobacterales bacterium
TAAGGAGACATCCAATGATTGTCATGATTGATAATTATGATTCTTTTACATACAACCTTGTACAATACCTGCGCCAGTTGGGTGAAGAAATCCGTGTGTTCAGAAATAACGTATTTATCCTTGAAGACCTGGAAAAACTTGATATGTCTGGAATTGTTATATCCCCTGGTCCCGGAACCCCGAAATCCGCAGGATTATCCATTCCTGTGATCAAAAAATTTTCGGGCAAAGTGCCCATTCTCGGGGTATGCCTCGGGCATCAGTCCATTGCCGAAGCATTTGGCGGTCATATCATAGCTGCCAGAAAAATCATGCATGGAAAAACATCGACTGTAACGGCGGACGGGAAAAGGCTGTTTCATAAAATCAATAAACCGTTTGTTGCCATGCGGTATCATTCTTTGGCTGTTTCAGAAAATAACCTGCCGGACTGCCTTGAAATTTCCGCCCGTACCGAAGACGGGGAAATCATGGGTCTGCGTCACCGAAGTCATCTAACCGAAGGAATCCAGTTTCATCCGGAATCAATTATGACGCCGGTTGGGAAACGTCTGTTAAGAAACTTCATCAATTTAAAGGAGAACGCTGATGTTTAAGGAACTTTTAAATAAAATCATTCAAAAAGAAAACTTAAACGAAAATGAAATGTCTGATATGATGATGGAAATATTTTCCGGCAATATTACCGATGCCCAGGTAGGCGCTTTTATGGGCGCGCTGGCCACCAAAGGCGAAACCTTTGAAGAACTTGCCGGTGCGGCAACCGCCATGCGACGAAAAGCGGTAAGAATCGAAGCCAACGCGCCTGTCATTGTCGATACCTGCGGAACAGGCGGTGACGGCGCAAAAACTTTTAACATATCAACCACCACGGCTTTTGTGGCAGCGGGTTGTGGCGTGACGGTTGCAAAACACGGAAACCGCTCCATTTCAAGTCAATGCGGCAGTGCGGATCTGCTTGAAGCTCTGGGGATGAAAATTGATATTGATCCGGAAATTGTCGAAGAGGCCATTGCTGAAATCGGCATCGGTTTTTTGTTTGCCCCACGCTACCACAGCGCCATGCGGTTTGCCGCAAAAGCCAGAAAAGAAATCGGTCTTCGCAGTATTTTTAACATGCTGGGCCCCCTGACCAACCCGGCGGCGGCTAATTGTCAATTGCTCGGTGTTTATGCGCCTGAATTGACCGAAATGTTTGCCCAGGCTCTTCGGAGGTTGGGTGCCAGGCGGGCCTTTGTGGTTCACGGTCATGATGGCTTAGATGAAATTTCCGTGTGCGCACCGACCCGCATATCGGAACTCAAAGATGGACGAACTTCCACCTATGACATCATGCCGGAACAATTTTTTGGAGAATCTGCAGATCCGGAAGAACTTGCCGGCGGAAATCCAAAGAAAAACGCAGAAATCACGAACCGAATCTTGACCGGTGAAAAAGGTCCCAAACGCAATGTCGTTTTGATAAACACGTCTGCTGCGTTAATGGCTGCCGGGGCTGCAAAAGATTTTGCCGACGGGTTAAATTCAGCGGAAAAATCAATTGACAGCGGTGATGCGTTAAATAAGCTTAAAGAACTGATATTGTTTACTCAGGAGAACGGGTAATGGGTAATGATTTTTTAAGTCAGATCATTGAATACAAACAACACCTGATCATAAATCAAAGGCACTATCGATCGGAAAGCAGCCTGCGCAATGATGCGGAAAAATGTCTTGAACACAGACCGTTTATCAAACCAATGGAAAATCCCGAAACAGATACAATACATATTATCGCTGAAATCAAGCGCGCCTCACCTTCTAAAGGCCTGATTCAACCGGACCTGATTGCTGCAGATTATGCTGCGGCATATGAGCGGGGGGGCGCATCCGCAATTTCCGTACTCACTGAAGACCACTGGTTTAAAGGAAATAACGATGACCTGGCAGACGCCAGAAAGTCTTCAACACTGCCTGTCTTGCGAAAAGACTTTACCATATCCACCTACCAGATTTATGAATCAGCAGTCATAGGTGCAGATGCCATTTTGCTGATTGTTCGCATTCTTTCAAAAAATCAGTTAAAGGACTATCTGGATCTTTGTGCGGAGTTAAACCTCGATGCTTTAGTTGAAATTCATACGCAAGATGATATTAAAAAAATGAAAAACACCGGCGCCCGCCTGATCGGCATCAACAACCGGAACCTGAAATCATTTGATACGGATATTGACACGGCGATCGAAACAGCAAGCAAACTTCAACCTCATCAGATACCGGTTGCGGCAAGCGGAATTGCTACAAAAGACGATATTGAAAGAACTCGGACAGCCGGTATAAATCATTTTTTAATCGGGGAAAGTATTGTACGATCAATTGATCCGGCAGAATTTATTCAATCACTCAAAAAAAAGGAACCCCCCTTATAATGGAAACCGATTTACAACTTGAATTTCCGCAAATAAAAATTTGCGGCCTGACCAGTAGAGATGAGGCAATAAAATGCGTATCTGCCGGCGCAGATGCCATTGGTCTTGTTTTTTTCAAACAAAGTCCGCGATATATAAAACCTGAAAAAGCTAAAATAATTTGTGCATCTCTTCCGGAAAGTATCACGACTGTGGGCGTCTTTGTTAACGAGCCTTTTAATTCCATAATGGATATTGTGACAACAAGCAATCTGGGTGCAGTTCAACTCCATGGAAATGAACCGCCTAAATTTGTAAGGGACCTGACAGAACAGGGCCTGATCGTTATCAAATGCTTATATATGGAAAGCCATCCGGCCATTACACAGGTTTCCACATATGATGCCTCTGCGTATCTTGTTGAATGCGCAAAAGGCATTCTTCCGGGTGGCAACGCCATGTCCTGGAAATGGCGGGATGCCCGGGACTTTGGAGAGAAGCATCCTTTAATTTTAGCCGGTGGCCTCACGCCTGATAATATTCGCACAGCCATTGCGGATAGTTGCCCGGATGCGGTTGATATCAGTTCAGGCGTTGAATCCGCACCAGGGAAAAAAGATATTTATAAGGTTAAAAAATTTATAAATGCTGTACACGGGTGCAGACCTGACAGAAAATTAAGGAGAATTTTTTAGATGAATCCAGTCAATAGTTACCAGTCCGATATGTATCCGGATGCTAACGGACACTTCGGTCCTTATGGCGGCCGTTATGTTGCCGAAACCCTGATGCCGGCTTTAATTGAATTAGAAAAAGCATACACAGCCCATGTTCCGGAGCCGCAATTTCAAAAAGAGTTCAAGCTTCTGCTTAAGAATTATACCGGCCGGCCGACACCGATTTTTTTTGCACAAAGACTGACAACCGCTCTTGGCGGCGCATCCATTTATCTCAAACGGGAGGATCTTACACATACCGGGGCTCATAAAATCAATAATACCGTCGGCCAGACCCTTTTAGCTAAATGGATGGGTAAAAAAAAAATTATCGCTGAAACCGGTGCCGGGCAACATGGGGTTGCCACTGCAACCACTGCCGCATTGTTCGGCATGGCATGTAAAATATTCATGGGAGTGGAAGATATTGTCCGCCAGGCACCCAATGTCAAGCGGATGGAACTACTGGGCGCTGAAGTGGTTCCGGTTGAATCAGGAACCGGGACACTTAAAGACGCCATGAACGAAGCACTCCGATACTGGGTCAGTGCTGTTCGGGACACCTTTTATGTCATAGGGTCTGTTGCCGGTCCTCACCCCTACCCTGTCATGGTTCGTGAATTTCAGAAAATCATTGGTAAAGAAGCACGCGTCCAGATTATGGAGGCCTCCGGTCGCCTGCCCGATCTGCTCGTAGCCTGTGTGGGCGGCGGAAGTAACGCCATGGGTCTCTTTCATGCCTTTATGAATGACCCCATCGATATGCTGGGAGTTGAAGCTGCAGGCGAAGGAATCACCACAGGCAAACATGCGGCAACCCTGTGTGCCGGTTCAGTGGGGGTGCTCCATGGTTCAAAATCATACGTTCTTCAGGATGAATACGGTCAAATCAATGAGGCTCATTCCATTTCCGCAGGGCTTGATTATCCCGGCGTTGGCCCTGAGCATTCTTTGCTCAAAGATTTTAAACGGATTCAATATGTGGCCATTGATGACTACCAAACTTTAGACGCCTTTTCATCCCTGTGCCGCCTGGAAGGAATCATACCGGCTCTGGAAAGTGCCCATGCTGTTGCGGCTGCAATGATTGAAGCGAAAAAAAGGCCAAAGGATGATATTATACTGGTCAACCTGTCGGGCCGGGGGGACAAGGATCTTGGAATCGTTGGTCCATTATTATAATGGCCTTTTTCGGATAAACCTGAAAAGCTACCTCAGAAGTTAACCCTTAGAAACTAATGTTAACGAAGGAGTTTTTAATATGAACCGGATAAATGATGCTTTTACACAGTTAAAACAAACCAAAGAAACAGCGTTAGTCGGTTTTGTAACAGCCGGTGATCCGGATATTAATACATCGCTTAAAATCATCACCGCCATGTGCGAAAACGGAATCGATATCCTGGAGTTAGGCGTCCCCTTCTCAGACCCCACCGCTGACGGACCGGTTATTCAACGATCATCTGCAAGGGCCCTTCAACATAACGTATCATTAAAAACCGTACTGGAAATGATCCGTGAAATTCGTACAACCACGTCCATTCCCATTATCATATTTTCCTATTACAACCCGATTCTTGCCTATGGCATCGATGCTTTTTATCCGGATGCAGTTGATGCAGGTGCAGACGGCGTCCTGGTGGTTGATCTTCCCATGGAAGAAGCCGGTGAATTGACATCCCAGTGGCCTGAGAACGAATTCTCGTTGATCAACCTGGTGGCACCCACCACCCCCAAAGACCGGATGGACAAAATCGTAAAATCTGCTTCAGGATTTTTATATCTCGTATCCAAAACCGGAGTTACCGGCAGTGACGGGTTGGACACAACGGAAGTGAAAACTCAGATGGACATTCTGAGATCCGTAACCGATCTTCCCGTTTGTGTGGGGTTCGGCATCTCAACCGTAGAAGATGTCGCCGCTGTAGCGTCCCTTGCAGACGGTGTGGTGATCGGCAGCGCATTTGAACGGTTGATTGAAAAAAATATCGACAGCCCTGACCTGGTGCAGATGGTGGGGTTGGTTACGGCTGAATATAAACATGCAACTAAATAAATATTTAGAGGAGATGCAAAAATGAAAACAAACCGTTTCCTGATCTTTTCCAGTCTTGTATTGTCAGTCGTTCTGCTGGGCGGCATCGCCATTGCCAAAGAACAAACCAAGCCATCATTTACCCTTTCCACAAAAAAAATTATGACGGATGTTGCCGGAAAGGCGGAAACTTACCCCACATACACCACCCAGTTAATTAATCTGGCGAACCAGAATTCCCAGGCCACGCGGCCGAAAAAAGTGGGACAAATGTCGGACTTGATTCAGGAGTTTCCAGGAAAATCCTATGATGAATGGGTAAAATGGTATGTAAACAAATATCCGAAAGCCATTGATCAGGCCACGGACGACACCTATGCCATGATTCAAAAAATGCGCAATGCCATGGCAGATATAGACAGGGATATGGTCCGGACATGGATACGGGAGCTTATTTTAACCAAAACATTCGCCGGCCTTCGTTTTCAGGAAAGTATCTTAAAAGAAATCGCTCAAAAGGAAAAAACCACCTATCGGCTTGCGATTCCCGATGAAGAGGCAAAAGGGATTGACGGATACATCGGCACAAAACCGGTGTCCATTAAACCAACATCGTACAAAGCAAAACCGTTTTTGTCTGAAGACATCCAGGTTGAAATTATTTATTACGAAAAGGTCAGAGGGGGAATCAGGGTATTTTATAATTAAAAAACCCGGATCAATAGAACCTGATTTTTATTTTTTTATGGTTATAATTTTAAAAAAGTGTATATTAAAACAATGTCATTA
>JAOZOL010000541.1 GCA_029933295.1 Desulfobacterales bacterium
CATGGTCTGGATTCAATTCAACTGAACCAATAGCGGCATCAGCAGAAGCAGTTTTAGATAGTAACCTCTCAAGCTCTGAATATCCAGTATCTACACCATCAATTCCATTTGTACCATTAGTTCCATCAACACCATTAGTTCCATCAACACCATTAGTTCCATCTGAACCAGCATAGCCTTGATTTCCTTGGTTCCCTTGAGCACCATCAATTCCATTCTCTCCAGCAACACCTTGTTCACCTTGAACACCTTGTTCGCCTTGTTCTCCTTGTTCCCCTTGAAACTGGTCTAAATATCCCGCTTGTGAAACACTCGTAAACATTGCTAAAGTAGCAATTAAAAACAATACCTTTTTCATAAAAATCTCCTTTGACTTATGAATGATTAGAACCTTTTCAGGAACGCATGAAGTAATCTTAATCTCCTCTACAAAAGCCAGTTTTCATACCGACTCCCAAATCTTCTAAACGAATAACATCTGGAATCACTGTCACCTTGCTTTTAAGCATGAATTTAGCCATCATCTGTTCTTCTGTAAGCTTTGGCTTGGGGATGGACTCTTTAACAGCCACAGCATCTCTATGCTCACGATTAATTTGAATCTGTTTTTCAATAGCTTCTTTAGAAACTTTTTTATCTTTAGCTTTGACTACTCTTCTGGCTTTGACTGTGTACGATGACTTGTGCTTTCCATTAGCTCTGTTCTCTTTACGAGTAGCTTTTCTCTTAGCTTCTTTTTCAGCAAGTGCTTCTGGATTGTCAATGTAAGCGTGTTTTAAACAAGGTCTAATTCCAGCAAGTCTTGCAACTTGAACAGTCTTTGTGTTGTTGTCACTAGGACAGTGAGGGCAAATTCTAATATGTCTCATTGGTGCAATTATCTCCATCTTGTCTAAGTCAAAATATGTAATCGGTAATCTGTTTTTCTTTCTCGGTTGTTTACGATTACACTCTTGACAATATGTACCACCTTGCTTAGTTCTCTTGACTTGAACTTTAGGGCAGTTAGCACAGAAATACCAGTAAACTTTTTTAGGCACTTTTGATATTGTACCAATTCTTTTCCTAGCAACCTCTTTAGCAGAACAGACTTTACATCTCAATGCTTTGGAATCTCTTTCGTTATCAACATATTTAGAGTCACCGCAGTCAATACAAACTCTCTGGAAACCATTCTTATCTTTGTTTAGACAATCTCTACAAATTGTTCCACTTGCTTCTTTATCTGTCTTGACTCTTTTCTTATCGCCACAAACTCTACATACTCTGAATTTAGCCAATTGGTAGACTTGAACTTGCTCTTTAGAAGAACAGCTTCTACATCTATTGTCTGGGTGTCTTGGTTCTTTTGTTACCTCTCGTGTTCTATGGCATATTCCGCATACAACTTTCATTTTTGTTCCTTTTGTTTTAAGTAGGGGATTTCTTTCCCATCCCCCGAAAGTCAACTTTTACTTAATAAATATCATCTCGGTTAGCTTTAATATGAATCGAACCATTGCATCTGAGGGATAGTTATCTACCACCCCCCATTTGTATCGGTGCATCAAAACATTCGCTTGAAATACACTCAACTCTGTCTAGGTTCTCTGTAATAAGAGCACCACCAATAAACATCCC
>JAOZOL010000542.1 GCA_029933295.1 Desulfobacterales bacterium
AAGATGTACCCATAATTTTCTGTCTTTTTTAACCGTAAACTGTACAACCGATAACCGTGAACGGAATAACTCTATGACGCCTTAAATGAATCGGTATATGCGTCTGTGGCCTCTGTATAAAAATCTTTTTCCGCATGTGTCTGTGTATAACGTGGGGAAAAATGAAACAGCGTAAACCGCTTTGCGCCTGCCAGCCCTGCAATTTTTCCTGCCTGACGTGCTGTCAGGTGAAATTTCCGCGTTGCATGATCAATGTCTTTTTCTAAAAAACCCGATTCAATATAAAGATGATCTGCGCCATTGGCCAGTTTGATGATTTTTTCGACATTTGACGAAGTGTAAGCCACATCCGCAATATAGGCGATTTTCTGGCCTTTGGTGTAAACCACAAGATGCTGCTCAAGATCCCTTAATTTATATTTTTTTCGAGGAGTTGAAATATTTTTATCATATAATACATTAACTATTGAATCGGGGTTTTGATTGTCAAATAATGCCTGTTTAAACTGATATACCCATGGTCCCGGCATGAGCCCAAGTTCAGCAAGCGCATCTTTTCGGATATTAATTCTGACTTTCTCCTTGATTGAAAAACCAAGGCTCGGGATGCCGTGATCTAAAATAGCTGTTGCAACTTGAAGTGATGGTTCTTCATGCAGGATCGGCAGTTTCAAGGAAATCGTCGATGGGGCTTTAGTCGGGCAAAATTTATGTTCGCAGATATATTTCTGGGTGATCAACTTGTCGTTGGTTATTTCAGTGACAATAAACGTTAATGGATTTGTAAAATTTTTAACAAGATTCCATGAATAAGCAGCAAGTTTTCCCTCGATGTTTTTTAAAAAATTTTCCGGCCCATAGAGATAGACCGTCTGATCACGACCGAGGATGATGCGCAATAATCGATCAAATCCAATGAAATGATCCATGTGGGTATGGGTGATGAAAATATGACTTATTTTGAGGATGTCTCTGGGAGACAGGTTATAAATATCTCCCAGGTCAAAGGCCATGGCCCGTTTATTAAATGGAAACGATATAAAAATTCCCGGATCGCCGGATGGATCATTTATTAAGCGGGAATTAAATAGAGGCGGCATTATCTGGCCAGATATTTAACCACCTGGCGGTTGATGCAGGTGTAGATTTCCTCGTCAGACCCGTAAATATCGACCGTATCTTTATGCTTAATCACATGTTCAATCACAAAACCGGTGACGTAAAGGCTTACAATATGCGGATTGGAGACAATATTTCGGATCGGCGCAATTTGATAGTCGACATCAAAATCATCAGCATGGCTTAACTTTTCAAGACAATACGTAATCTGTTCTTCTAAAGAATTTTTATTCGTGGTCTCAACAAGATCGTTTTCAACAAGTTTCATTGAAATCGCATTGCTTAACTTTTCGGGATTGTCGGAAACTGCATTAATCGCTTTTCTGCGTTCATGTTCTTTGGATGAATCAATTCGTGATACCAGTCTTGCTTCACCAAAATTGTTTGGACGAAATCTTTTTGACATGGGAGATTCCCTTCTAAAAAGCTACATATGTCAATATGGTTTATAAATTTTTTGTAAATCATAATCTCAACCAATCATGATTTCAAGTAAAAATT
>JAOZOL010000543.1 GCA_029933295.1 Desulfobacterales bacterium
ATAGTAATGATATGAACACCCTGGCAAAGATCTTTCAGACCTTTGACGGTGTCCGCAAACAACTCAATGCTGGCTTTTTCTTTATCAACTGCTTTGGCTAATTTTTGAATCATCCATTCGGGAACCAGGCCGGACTTTAAATGGCGGTTTAAAAACCTTGCCATACCGGCCGTGCGTAAAATCATGACTTCTGCTATCACGGGAACGCCGAAGGTGTTGGACCGGCTTAAAAATTTTTCAAACCGGTCAACGTCAAAAATCGGTGTGGTTAAAAAATACCCGGTGCCGGTTTTTGTCATTTCCTCCATCTCCTGCATTTGAAGGTCCGGCACATTTTTCCCCCAGGACGATTCCACGCCAGAACCGAGTAAGAACTCAGCCCTGGTCTCTAGTTCCTGGCCTTCAACCGTTCTCCCTTCCCGAATATGTTCTAAAACGGAACTGAGTTTCCCGGCATCCACATGAAAAAACATCATTTCCTGAAGGCTGTCACCGGTTATCCGGTAATCTTCTGTAAAGACAAGGAGGTTGTCAATGCCGGCTTCATGGGCATCCAGTAAATCTTTTTGCAGCTCAAGACGATTTTTATCCCTGGTGGTGGTCTGGTAAATGGATTCAAACCGATTTTCCTTTAACACTTCACAGGTTTTTATGGTATCCCCCACCACCCCTTCAAACTCACTTTCTGAAAGTGATACCCCATCCACCCGGCCCCTGACCTTTTTGAGACTTTCAACAAGTTCATCGGGTTCCTGTCCCATGGGTGCCTGGATTTCGGATGTGACAACAAAATTTTTCCGTTTAAGGGCTTCTTTTAATTTCATTTGAACCTCCTTACCGGGGAAAGGACATATCTTTTATTCTTTTAAACCAAGCAGCCGGGCCACTTCCGTTTTTAACTGGGACAGGGGAAGCGGCTTGGAAAAGCAGGCATCGGCACCGTGCTTTTTCATCTTATCGAATTTTTCATCATCAAGATATGCAGACAACACGATAATTTTGGTGTTTTTTGTCTCCTCGCTCGACTTAATTTTCTGGCATACTTCAAACCCTTTGATATCCGGCATCATAATGTCAAGAATCAGCAGATTGGGTTTAAAGTGATTGACCTGGAGACCCGCCTCAAAGCCGTCAGAAGCGGAAATAACCTCATAGTCGTGTTCGTCCTCCTCCAGGGCCTGAACAATTGATTCCACAATGATCGGATCATCGTCCACCACCAGAATTTTAATGCGTGTATCTTCTGCGACAACATCAGGAATCGGAATCCCCTGCTTTTTCATAAACGACTCAAGGTCTTTTTGACTTATCCGTCGATGCCCCCCCGGCGTTTTATAAGCATTGATATATCCAGAATCTATCCAGTTGATGATGGTTTGGGGGGATACTTTACAGTATTGACTGGCCTTATACACTGTAAAAACATCATCCATAATCACGGACTCCTTTTTAAAATTATTGTTATTTTAGTTATTATAATAATTATAGGTTTATATTCTGTCAAGAAAAAAATGAAAATTATTTTATATATATAAAATAATTATTAAATTCAAATGGTTATTTATTTTATATGTAAAAAATTTCTCTATGTTTATAATTATTTTATTTATTTTAGA
>JAOZOL010000145.1:0-2555 GCA_029933295.1 Desulfobacterales bacterium
TTTCAATTGATAAAAAAGTTCTTATCAATTTTCATGCAAAATTCAGGTAATAATATCATCCATATATTTTAAGTGTCAAGCCCACAGTGCTCCACATTGTATTTTTGTATAAAAAAGCCATGTTCTGACAACATGGCTTTTTTATACGGAGAAACAGGGGGATAGCCCCCATAATCGCTAATTTTTTTTATGAGATGCTACATCAATCCCAGTTTGAACTTAAGTGACTTTAATGTATTTAACATCAGCATGGTTATGGTCATGGGGCCGACACCGCCAGGAACAGGTGTAATGTATCCGGCGATTTCTTTTGCCGCATCAAAGTCAACATCGCCCTTTAAGATAGCAATCTTTTTACCGGTCTTTTCACTGATTTTTTCGCCCACCCGGTTCACGCCCACGTCAATCACACAGGCACCTGGCTTGATCCATTCCGGTTTGACTAAATCCGGGACACCGGCCGCAACAATTAAAATATCAGCACGCTTGCAATGGGCCGCCAGATCCTTGGTGCGGGTGTGGACGATGGTTACGGTTGAATTGGCCCCCGGGCCTTTCTGAACCATCATATTGGCAATCGGTTTGCCGACAATATTTGATCGACCGACCACAACGACTTCTGCACCGCTGGTTTCAACACCTGCACGAATGATCATTTCCTGGATGCCAAACGGTGTACACGGCGGAAACTTCACTTCATCACCGCCAATCATTAAACGGCCCACATTAACCGGATGAAATCCATCCACGTCCTTATCCGGGTCAATGGCATTTAATACTTTTTTCTCATTAATATGCTTGGGGAGCGGCAATTGAACAAGAATGCCGTTAATGGAATCATCGTTATTGTATTTATCAATTAACGCCAGCAGATCGGCTTCTGAAATATCTTCCGATTGGCTGTCCTGAATTTCATTAAATCCCACCCGATGCGCTGTTTTGATCTTTAATGTAACATATGAAATCGAAGCCGGGCTTTCACCCACCAGTATGGTCACAAGGCCTGGAACAACCCCATGTTTTTCTTTAATTTCCGCAACTTCTTTGGTGATTTCTTCAAGAATCTCTTCACGAATTTCCGTTCCCTTAATCAGTTTTGCCGACATTTTAAATTCTCCTTTTTTTAAAAATGTTAATCGGTTGACAAACTCAAATTATCTTTAAAAAGATGTTACATGTCATCATACTTATTGAAACCTGCGCTTATCGTTTACCTTTTTCTGCGAATCAAACGTGCCGGGTTCTACCAGCCGAACCGTCACCTCCCAACCTACCAGTTCCGATAATTCACGATGAAGCTGTTCAACAAATCGACGCTGTTTTTTCATTTCATCAAAAAAATTAACATCTGAGATCTCAATCAACAGCGTCAGTTGATCCAGTCCGTCACTTCTTTCCACCACAATCTGAAAAACCGTTTCCCCACCGCTGACCCGGGACAGCACCCGCGCAATCTGGTCCGGCGTGATAGTCATCCCTCGAACCACAATCACATCATCACATCGTTTAAAAATTCTGGAAATTCTGCAATGGGTCCGGCCGCATGCACATGGCGAATAATCAATTCGCGTCAGATCCCCTGTCCTGAATCGAATTAATGGAAAAGCTTCTTTTGAAATTGATGTCAACACAAGTTCCCCTTCGGAACCAGGCGGCAGGGGGGCAAGTGTTACCGGATCAATTATTTCAGGAATAAAATGATCTTCCGCAATATGCAACCCGTTTTTTTCCAAACATTCCCATGCCACGCCCGGGCCGAACAACTCCGTCATCCCGTAGGTGTCGGTGGCTGTTATATGCATTTTCGTTTCAATCTCATCCCGGGTTGCCTCAGACCAGGGTTCGGAACCAAACACACCATACTTTAAGGAAAGATCACGGGGATCAATGCCCATCTCATCCATTTGACGAATCAGGCTTAACGCCAGTGTAGGCGTTGAAACAAGCGCTGTTGTTTTAAAGTCTCTCATAATCTTGAGCTGAGAAGGCAGCTTTCCCGAAGACATGGGTATCACGGAAGCGCCGATTGTTTCCGCTCCAACCTTAACACCAAAGGGGCCTGTTGTTATCCCGAACGTCAGAGCAATCTGAACAACATCGTCTTTATCGATCCCCACAGCCGAAAAATTCCGGGCCATTAATTCCGCCCAGTTCTTTAAATCATTTCGGGTAAAACCAACAACAATGGGATCATCAAAATTAATCGATGCCGTATGGAGCCGAACAACCTCTCTTAAAGGCACGGCAAACATGTCATAGGGATAATTCTCACTCAGGTCCCGCCTTGAAATAAAGGGCAATGCCTTAATCTCGGAAAAGGTACGGAGATCTTCAGGCATAAAATCAACTTGCCTGAAAATTTTACTATAATGCCGGACATTCTTGTATACCCGGTGCAATGTTGCCTGAAGTTTTTCGAGCTGAATCTGTTCGATTTCATCCCGGCCCATGCATTCGGTTTTCTTATCCCAAAATTCCATTTTTTTTCCTATATGTTATATCTATATTTTCAACCCAAGTGATTTCTCAATAAGGTATTTGTCGGGTTACGCCCG
>JAOZOL010000145.1:2655-6363 GCA_029933295.1 Desulfobacterales bacterium
CCCGACCTTCGAATATTCCTCTGACCGGACTTATTGAGAAATTACCAGCATCCTACCTTAAACCTTAAACCTTCTACCTTCAGCCTAACTACCTTTTTTACTCCCATATCTCCCGCTGCTCTTTACCGAGATACGCCCGCTTTACCTCCTGGTTTGTCATAAGCCCCTTTGCATCTTTCTCAAGCACGATTTTACCGGTCTCAATAACATAACCCCTGTCTGCAATTTTTAATGCTGCGCTGGCATTTTGTTCAATTAAAAGAACCGTGAGTTTTCTCTCGACCTGCAAATCTGAGATTATCTGAAAAATATCCTTAATAATTAACGGTGCCAGTCCCATGGACGGTTCATCCAACAGCAACAATCTCGGCCGGGACATCAGTGCCATGGCAATGGCCAGCATCTGTTGCTCCCCGCCGCTTAACGTACCTGCAAATTGACTCCGGCGTTCCTTTAAAATGGGAAACAGTGCAAAAATTCCGTCTATATCGATTTTAAGTTGTTTTTTCCCGTAACGCTTATAAATTAAATATCCGCCAAGCTCAAGGTTATCATAGACCGACATCGGGCGAAACAACTGCCGGCCTTCCGGAACATGCGCAATCCCTAAATTTACCAGCTTCTCAGGATTGGCGCCGGTTATCTCCTGGTCATTATAAAATATTTTTCCGCCTCGAACAGGCTGAAGGCCGCTGATTGTTCTTAATGTCGTTGTTTTTCCGGCACCATTTGCCCCAAGCATGGTCACGGTTTCACCTTCGTTCACATGCAGGGACACATTTTTTAATATGTGTATCAGGCCATAATAACTGTTTACATTCACCAAACGAAGCATATTCTATATTTATTCTCCAAGATACGCTGTGATCACATCCGGGTTTTCCTGCACCTCAATCGGGGTCCCTTCTGCAATCAATCGACCAAAATTAACCACCGCAACATGATCGGAAATATCCATCACCAGCTCCATGTCATGTTCAACAAGCAATACGGTGATATTCATATTTTTGATCTTTTCAATAAGCCCGCCCATTGCAATTGTTTCCCGCGCATTCAACCCTGACGCAGGCTCATCAAGCAGTAATAATTTTGGTTCTAATGCAAGGGCTCTGGCGATTTCAAGCATGCGCTGGTTTCCCAGGGGCAAGCTTCCGGCCGGCACATCAGCATATTGATCAAGCCCTAAAAAAGTAAGTTGTTTTTCAGCATCTTCCCTGATTGTGTTTTCTTCTTTTCTTAAAAACGGCGGAAAAAAGGATGAATAGAATATACCCGCACGGGACCTTAAGTGTCGACCCACCATAATATTTTCAAGCACGCTCATGTTTGAAAAAATCTGAACATTCTGAAATGTCCGTCCAATGCCGACAGAAGCAGTCATGTGGGGTTTTATTTTATTTAACCGGCGGCCGGCAAAATAAATTTGTCCGGAAGACGGCGATAGAAAACCTGTGACCAGATTAAAAATGGTTGTTTTCCCGGCCCCATTGGGCCCTATCAGCGAAGATACCGTACCTCTTCTAATCTTTAAGGACAAATCCGAAACAGCGACGACGCCGCCAAAATTCTTTCTTAAATTTTCAAGTTCAAGAATGCTATCAGACACGCCTGGATGGTCTCCCCGCGACTTTTAAAAAAAATGATTTAACATTCCCGATTGCCCCGTCAATGCCTTTAAATATCCCTTCCGGTAAAAACAGCATAATAATCAGAAGAATCCCGCCGTAAACCAGAGTGTCATAGTCTGGTTGGTATTTAATTCCGATAACCTGTAAATATCCGGATATAAATGATAAAAATTCCGGCAGCAGGGAAAGCACAATTGCGCCTATCACTGCCCCCCAGATATGATGCAGACCGCCGACAGCAACCATGGTCACAAGCAAAATGGAAAGCATGACATCAAACGGTCCGGGATCAATATAATTCACATAGTATGCATATAAACTGCCGCTCACAGATGCATAAACCGCGCTCAAAATAAACACTTTAACTTTATACGATGTTATATTAATGCCCAACGAGGAAGCCGCATCCTCGCTGCCGTGAATCGCCTGGAGTCCGCGCCCCACGCGTGAATTAATAAGGTTAAATGCAATATAAATACCGAATGCCACAACCCCCCAGCTAAAATAAAAATATTGCGTATCAGAACTTAATACATGCCCGAACAGACCAAGACGGGGGATACTGACGATACCCGACGGCCCCCCTGTCAGATCAACCGCAGCCACTGCGACAATATGAATAATTGACGCAAACCCCAGAGTGGCCATGGCCAGATAATGGCCTTTTAATCTCAAGGCAGGAATACCAATACAAAATGCTATCACAACAACAATGGCGATGCCGCATAACATCGCAAGCCACGGAGACCACGCTAATTTTGAAGTTAATATAGCTGATGTATACGCCCCGATGGCGACAAATGCGCCGTGACCAATGGATATCTGGCCGGCATAACCCATCAAAAGGCAAAGTCCGATACATGCCAGGCAGTTAAATGCCGTAAACACCAGTACGCCGATATAATAATCATTATTAATGATAAACGGAATCACAATGATCGCAATGATAAATGCAATAAACCCGGCGCTGTTTTTCCCCTTCATATTAACACTCTCGAATCAATTAAAACTCTTTTAACCGCATGGCCTCCGAACTGCCGAAAATACCGCTGGGCCGGATAAATAATACAAGAAGCAAAATTACCAGTGCGATGGCGTCCATATAATGTGATGAAATATACCCGGCACCCAAAGCTTCTAAAATTCCCAGCAAAACACCCGCAACAACAGCCCCCATACTGTTGCCAAGGCCGCCTAAAACCGCTGCACCGAATCCTTTAAGGCCCAGCATGGCTCCCCTTGCATAATCCATCTGGATAATTGGCGTGATGATAATTCCCGCAATCGCACCGATCCCGGCAGACAGGGCAAATGAAAGCATAACCATTTTTCTGTCATTGATCCCTGCCAGACGCGCCGCATCCCGGTTGATTGAGCATGCGCGCATGCATTTCCCGGTCATGGTATAATTAAAAAAGTACACATAAGCAGCAACCAGCAACAAAAGAATCGCTATGATCCATATGGTTTGCGGCAATATAGTGGCACCAAAAAATTCAAGCGGTTCGGTGCCGGAAAAATGATGCATGTAATGGGAGCCTTTTCCCCAGAAACACATTGCAGCGCCTTTGATAATAATGGAAACAGCGATGGTAATGATGATCAATCTTAAAACAGTGGGTTGTTTCACCGGATTAATTGTCAGGCGTTCCATCAAAATACCGGCAATAATGACAAAAAACATTGAGAGAATAAACGCAAAAACAATGGACAGGTTTAATGCCATCGTCAAGGTCACCATCATCAATCCACCCAGCACCACAAATTCACCCTGGGCAAAATTGATGATACCGGTTGAATTGTAAATCATGTTAAACCCCATGGCGACCATGGCGTAAATACAACCCCGCTGGATTCCCATGAACAGGAACTGGAGTACATCGGCGATGGATCCATCCGTAAAATTCATTAAATCTGCCTATCTATTTATTTCATAAGGATCAGTTTGTTGAATGCAGATAAAAACATATCCGCTGTTGGTGAGTTCACACCTCACCAACAGCGGACAGTTGAGATTAATTTTAATTTATTACCTGAATTTTGCATGAAAATTAATAAGAACTTTTTTATCAATTGAAAA
>JAOZOL010000544.1 GCA_029933295.1 Desulfobacterales bacterium
ATGGCTTCGTAAAAAGCCCAATTTCTGCGTTGCGCTGCATCCCTCATCACTGCGGCGTACGAAAAGTACGCCTCGTTCTTCGGGATTTGCGACGCCTTGAACTTGGACTTTTTTCTTTGCCATCGGAAGCTGACTTCCAACGAACTGAGTTTCCATATTAAATGTAGTTGACCAAGTTCGTTGCATAAACAGTGGTGAAACGTCACCATGAAAAGCTTTTTACGATTCTGTCAAGTATAACCGTTTTTTTTTGTTCTTTTTATTTGATTTGAAAATTAAATTTGTTACAAGAAGTTTACAATTTTTTTTCAGCTGAACGAATCACCCAAAAAATATTATTTTAAAAAAATATAAGATATTACAAATTTAACAATGAAAGCATTACTGGCCCTTGAAGACGGAAGAACATTTGAATGCCGGAGTTTTACCGGCCATGGTGAAACCTGGGGCGAGGTGGTGTTTAATACGAGCATGACCGGCTACCAGGAGATACTGACCGACCCCTCGTATCAGGGCCAGATGGTTTTAATGACCTATCCCCTGGTGGGAAATTACGGTGTTAATTTAGAAGATGTGGAATCGGACCGGATTCAGGTATCCGCATTTATTATCCGGGAGTACCAGGAAATCCCGAGCAATTATCGTTGCACACAAACACTGAAAGACTACTTAAAATCCAGTAATGTTCTGGGCGTGGATGAATTGGACACCCGGGCGCTGACCCGTCATATCAGAACTGCCGGTGCCATGCGGGCTGTGCTGTCAACCCGTGATCTCGACCCCGCATCCCTTGTCAAACGGGCAAAACAGATTCCCAAAATAGAAGGCCGGGACCTGGTCAGTTCGGTTTCCACGCAACGGCCGTATTTCTGGGAAGATGACTCGCAGTCGTTCCTCAAAGAAAATCCTTTTTTAAACAGTTCTTCCTGGCAGCACCGGGACAGCAAATATGCGGTGGTTGCTTTTGATTTTGGGGTCAAATATAATATCCTGCGGTGCCTTGAAAATGCCGGATGTGAAGTGCTGGTGGTACCGGCATCAACGACGGCTGAAACCATTCGCTCTTTGGCGCCGGATGGTATTTTTTTATCCAACGGACCCGGTGACCCGGAACCGGTTGAATTTGCCGTTGAAACAATAAAACAACTGCTTGCCTATAAGCCAATCTTTGGTATCTGTCTGGGAATACAGTTGCTTGCCCTGGCCCTTGGAGGGCAAACTTATAAATTGAAATTCGGTCACCATGGCGCCAATCAGCCGGTACAAAATATAGCGACCCAACGGGTGGAAGTGACTTCCCAGAACCATGGATTTGCCGTGGACCAGTCAACTCTGGATAAGGATCAGGTTGAAGTGACGCATATTAATCTAAACGATCAAACGGTGGAAGGATTTCGGCATAAAAAATTACCGCTGTTTGCAGTTCAGTATCACCCGGAAGCAGCTCCCGGCCCCCATGATGCCAATTATTTGTTTATGAATTTTGTGGAACTGATGAAAAAAAATAAATAAGTTCTTATGCCAAAACGAACCGACATACATAAAATTTTGATCATCGGTGCCGGGCCGATTATTATCAGCCAGGCATGTGAATTTGATTATTCCGGGACCCAGG
>JAOZOL010000545.1 GCA_029933295.1 Desulfobacterales bacterium
AAGAACTTATCCATAAATACTTGAAATAATAGACATGTTATTTTTTGATGCAGTGGTGAAGAATCACCATGAAAAGCTATTTAATTATTTTTTCAATAGCATCAAGAAGTTCATGACCAATCGTGTATTCCGGGTATGCTGAAATAATTTTCTCAGCAAACGGTTTTGCTTTGAGTGGCTGTTCGGTATTTAAATAATATGTCGTCACTGCATAGAGAAAATCCAAATTATCGGGTTCAACTTCCAGTGCATGCAGAAGATATTTTTCCGCCTGTAAAAGTTGATTCATACTCTGAAGCAAAAGCCCCAGATTATAATGAACCCGGGAATTATTCGGCATGCCGTCGGCTGCAAGTGAAAGGTAATAGACCGCCTCTTTGGGTTCTTTTTTTTCCACAAGCAAGAGGCCCAGGGAATAAGCCAGTTCATGCATATCCGGGCGAGTTTCATAGGCCTGTTTTAATAATTCTTCCGCTTTATCATTATCCCCTTCCTGGTTGTAGAGCATGGCCAGATTGACCTTGGCCGGAAAGAACACATCATCAATGGCAATGGATTTTTTGTAATGTTTTTCAGCCGCATCCAGATCACCGAGATTGGCATAAAGAAGGCCCTGATTGAACTGGGATTGGGGAAAATCACCGGTATAGGCCATGACATCCTTGTATTCTCTTAAAGCGGATTCAAAAAGTTTGTGTTCATTTTCTTTTAAAATATTTTCTGAAACCGGGCTCAGGCACATGGCCGCTTCCATGCGGACTGCTTTGACAGGATCATAGAGCAAGGGCACGGCAAACCGAAGACGTTTTTTTTCATCTAAAGAAAACCGATTTAACGTCCGGATGGCAGAATGCCGAATCAGGGACTCATCATCTGCCAGTGCACGTTCTAATGCCTGAAGGCTCTTTTCTTCCGGATAGGAAATCAGCATGGAAACCGCTGTGGCTCTGACAATTACCGGAAGCAGGATGTCATCAGCTATTTTGACCAGAATATCCACCGTATCCGGTTTTCCTTCACGGGCCGCGGCCATGGCGGTGCCGTAATGGGGCTTGCGGGTCTGGCCATACCATTTGGTCATGTAGTCCATTGACCATTGAACGTCTTTATCGGCATGACATCGATTACAGGCATTGGGCGTTTTATCGGCGGCACTCAAGTCCGGACGCGGCACCCGAATGCTGTGATCCAGCCGGTAGTCAACGCCCATGTAATACCGTCCCGGCATATGACAATTTTCGCATTTTGCGCCCTCGCCGACTTCAAAGACCGTTCCATCCGCCAGTTTAATGGGATCGCCTTTTTCCCCTTTTTGTTTATGAAAATGATGTTCCTTTTTGTCATATACATCAGCCCGGTGGCATTGCAAGCACAGGGCATTGCCGTCCTTTAACCGCTTTAAACTGTGTACATCATGACAATTACTGCACCGGACATTATTGTTGTACATCTTGCTCTGGAGAAACGAGGCATACACATAATCTTCTTCCAGGATCTGGCCGTCCGGAAAATATATCCCTTCGGTCAGCAACTGGGGGAGCATGAAATCTAAAACATCGGTTTGCGGATGCTGATAATCACCTAAAAAGGACCGACGGGCATGGCACCGGGC
>JAOZOL010000546.1 GCA_029933295.1 Desulfobacterales bacterium
AAAACAGCATCAGGATTAATCGGTTTGCCATTGTGAAAAAATCCATTGATTACTTCATTTACGGTTCCGTCACCGCCTACGCCGATTATTCGGTCATAACCGTTTTGCAGGGCTTTTTGTACAATTAACGTTGCTTCCCGCGGCCTGGTTGTCAATTCAGCATCGAAACTTCCGATTTTTTGCTTTAAAAGCGCACTCTTGTCGCCCCATTGTGCAGCCGTAGTTCCGTTTGCAGAATAAGGGTTGACGACGACTTTGGTTTTCATAGGCACCTCCTTAATTGTACGCCAGGTCTAAAATTCCGGAACGCTATAGCATTTTTTCCAGAGACTCAGATAGGCCTGGGCTTCTTTTCCCCATTTTTCGTCAGTCCATCCGAGAACCGGCTGACAGATTTTACGAATTTTCGGAAGAATTTGCTCACCCCCGTTACAGAGCAGTAAGCCCAGCCTTGTTCGTCTCAGCATCAGATCCTCTAAGTGAATGACACTTTCATTTTGGGCGGCCCAACGAAGTTCCGCCCATACGGTGAGGGTGCCGGGAATCGTCTCCAGTTCGGCGTCTGTAGCGTTTTCTATCAGTTGTTTAAAGTTCTCTCCGTATCTGCCCTGGAGACGTTCGGCTTGTTCTTTTTCCAGGTTGCATGACATTGGAACGGTTTGGTTATGGCGTGAAAAAATTTTTCGTCTTTTTTGTACATCCGGTAAAGCGCCGATATATTCCTGGGCTTCTGCTAAAACATCCAGGGCGGTGATGCGGAAAGTCGTCAATTTCCCACCGGTTACAGTCAGCAGCCCTTCTTCTTTCCAGATGGCATAATCTCTCGATTCTTTTGACGGGTCTTGTTTGCCTGAATCCACCACCGGCCGAATACCGGCAACGGTGGCAATAATATCATCTTTGTTAACTTTCAATTCTGGAAATAAATGGTTGACTGTTTCCAAAAGGTAAACAACCTCTTCCGGGCTAATGATGGCCTCCTGGTCCAAATCATATGGATGATCAATATCGGTGGTGCCGACTAAAATGCGGCCTTCCCAGGAAAGCATGGTCACCGGGCGACCATCTTTCGGGTGCAATAATGAAAAATTATGCTGAAGCGGAATTTTTTCTTTAGAAAAAATCAGATGGCTCCCCCGCAATGGACGGATCTTTTGAGAATTCGATTTTTCGACTTCAGCCCGAAGCTTATCTGCCCAGGCACCGGTGGCGTTGATGACCAGACGTGATTTCACATCAAAGGTCTCGCCGGTTTCCGTATCCTGTAAAATAACACCGTTTACATGTCCCTCCTGCTTTAACAAGCGGGTTACCCGGCAATAATTTATTGCGGTTTTGCCTTCACGGGTTGCTTCTGCAATTACTCTGAGTACCAGTCTGGCATCATCGGTGACTGCATCATTAATTAAAAAGCCCGCCTGTAAATCCTTTTGCTTAATGGACGGTACGAGTTCGGACAATTCTTTCAAAGAAGACAGATTCCGCTTCCATCGCCCGGCCAACACGTTGTAAATAATCAGGCCGACGTGAATCAAGAAACGCTGAAACAGCTTGCCTTTATAAACCGGAAGAATAAAGGCTTTGTCATTGGCCAGGCCGGGGATTTCCTGGA
>JAOZOL010000146.1 GCA_029933295.1 Desulfobacterales bacterium
CTGCTTTATGAAATCAGCATAATTGGTGCCCGTATTTTCGGTAAAAAATCTCCCAGGGAATCCGCCAGGCAATAGGCTTTGTCATCGGGCCGGCATTAATTAAGTGGCGCTGCAACACCTTTATCTATCTGTTCTTCGTTATCTTCACGGGCCAACAACAAAAAAAGCATGCACCAGGTTACATCCGTCTCTGACAGGAGAAATGTTTTGATAAATTTCTTTAAACGGCTTTCCAGAACAGTCTCACCATGATAAATCAATGCCTCAATTTTTCCGGGCAGCATATCGAAAAGCCCCATAATCATGGCCATGGCATCATTTGTTTTAAGGTGGCCGAAATATCTTTTCACGCACCGGCTCTCGTCTCGCACGTCCTGGCATGCATTGATCTCTTTATTGAAAAAAATTCGTGTGCGCGGATCAAGTTTCATTTTAATAAATGAAATTACCAGTCGCCTTTTGTCGCCCAGAAATTGAAAAAGGGTTTCAATAAAATCCATTTCTTTTTTTGCGTGATCATCGATCTGCGCCGGCATACATTTTATTTTTTTTGTAAACAATTGCCTCTTCTCAAATACCGGATGTTCTGATAATGTTATGATATTCTTTTTGTGATGCTCTTGCATGATTATACCCTCCGTTTTATGATTGATTTATTTGTTCATCGGTTCATGTTCTTGAATGGCATTATAGAACGGTATGTGTGCGGTTTTGGTCACACATGGGCAGATTTTTTTATTTTCTTATAACCACTTGAAAATAAAGATAAATATTGCATTTTTTGAGCTGGAATATTTTTAACATATTGATTTTATAATTTATATTTTTTTAACTATCAGGGCAACGGGTCAGGATTCCAACATAGGAAATCTTAAAATGAGGGAAAAACAACTTGGCAACCTTCTAAAGGCAGTTGATCTGCTGGCCCGACCCAGCGGTACCACCATCAATGAGATGTGTAATGAATTAGACATCACCCGACGATCCGTTTACCGGCTTATTGAAACCCTGGAAAGTATGCATTTTCCCGTTTATGACGATCAATCATCCGAAGACCGCACCAAACGATGGCACCTGGAATCAGATTACGTAAAACGGATGCCCAACATGTCCCTGCCCGAATTAAAACTTTCTTTTGCCGAAACATTAGCCCTTTATCTATTAAAAGGGGAAGCAACCCTTTATAAGGGCACCCGGCTGGAAGACGAGGCCCAGTCCGCCTTTAATAAAATAGGTGCCTTTCTTCCCGGCCCGGTGTTCAAACAGCTGGATAAAATTAAAACCCTGTTTATCCCCCAGGCAAAATTTGCAAAGGACTACTCTGAAAAAGGGGAAATCATCGATATCCTGGCTGAATCCATGCTGAAACAAAAGATCTGCATGGTCGTCTATTTTTCCTTTTCCAATGAAACCGAAAAGCAATACCTCATCGAACCGCTCCATTTTTTCGAAAGCAACGGTGGTATGTATGTTTTTGTCCGGGCCCCGAAGCATGACTCCATCAGGACCCTGGCGGTTGAGCGCATCCAGAAAATAGAGCAGTCAAAAGAACGATTTGAATATCCGGAAGACTTTAACCCTGAAAAATTGCTGGAATCATCATTTGATATGATATATGATGATCCGGTTTCAGCAAAAATCTGGCTGTCTCCCAAACAGGCAAAATATATACGGGAACGCAAATTCTTTCAAAAACAGATGATTACGGAAAACAAGGACGGCTCCCTGCTTTTAGAAATCGAGACCTCCGGATGGGGAGATGTTAAAAGATGGGTTTTGTCTCTCGGTGCCGAGGCGGTTGTGCTAAAACCAAAAAAATTACGTCAGGAAATAAAAAAAGAAATAGCAGCATTGACGGCTAAATATAGATAGCATCAAAAAAACGACGCCATCAACAACTGATGAACTCGTAAAAAAGTATTTGGATGGCTAAGTTAAAAGTTCCATATACAAGGCGTAGTGATTTTTCAGACAAGAAATTATACATGTAGTATATTGAATGGCTGAAAAATTGCTGCAACGCAGTAGATGGGACTTTTTGCGACGCCATCAACAACTCAAACTCAACTGAACCCTTAAGGCTCTTCAATGACATGTTGAGAGACAACAACAGACTTTATGATCTGACAGATACCAGCTCTCCTGATGAAACCCTGGCTGAGATAAAGAATATTCTGCTCCTGATCGACCCTTCACCGGACCCGTCGCCCATCGAAAAGATATACGGGGATATCATCCGTCTCTTTTCCGGAAAATTTCCCGGATACAGGGCCAGCAATACAAAATATCATAACCTGGAGCATACCTGTTCAACCGCCCTTGCTGCCGCAAGGCTCATTCACGGTTTGCATGTTCAGGGACAGGTTTTCTCCCCAAGGCTTGTTCAGCTTTGCCTGACAGGGGCACTTTTCCATGATACAGGCCTGATCCAGACCAGTGAGGAAGTGACGGGCACCGGTGCCCAGCACACCATCGGCCACGAGGATCGCTCAATAGCCCTCATGGGAAAATATCTCTCTGAAAAGGGCTATCCGCAAGAAGACATCCGGGACTGCGGCCATATGATCAAGTGCACAGAGCTCTTTTTCCCCATGGCAGATATACCATTTACCTCTAAAGAAGTCCTGACCATGGGCAAAGTTGTTGGAACAGCCGACCTGTTGGCCCAGATGGCAGACAAAAATTATCAGGAAAAACTCCCCTTGCTTTTCATGGAGTTTCAGGAAGCCGGTATGGAAGGGTTTGAGACCCCCCTGGAACTTTTCAAAAAAACCGAAGAGTTCTATCGTTCGGTGGCACGTAAAAGGATGAAAAATGAACTGGAAGGCGTTTCTTCTGCAGCTCTCTATCATTTCAGGCAGAGGTGGAACATTGACAGGGATCTTTATGATGAATCCATCAAGTTCAACATAAGACGCATGAAGGAAACTGTCGTGGAGTCTCTTCTGCAGCTTTCCATCATTTCAGGGGGAAAAAGATCAACTTGAAAAGATGTGCTGCACAGGTTGAATCCCCAGCGTTGAAGGGTGGTAGGTTTCGATGATTCCCTTTACATAGTTTCCTGTTTCCGGATCGCGTTCGTCTAAATTAATTATTTCTTTTTTTTTGAAACTGCCGTCATCCTCCCTTTCCAGGATGCAGACTAAAGGCCTTTTGGCAAAGTCCCTGCTGGGCGAACTAACAACCAGGGCCAGTTCTCCGGTGTCAAGGCGCAGCAGGGTACCGACCGGATAAATCCCCATAATATTAATGAATACTTTAAGAAGAATGGGATCAAAGTCCTTGCCGGCACGGTCGTACATGTAGCCCAGGGCTCGATCAGGACTCAGCAGAGATTGCCGGTAGGCCCGCGATGATGTTAACGTATCATATTTATCGGCAATGGAAATAATCTTGCCAAAAAGGGTCAACGGTTTTTTCCAGTCAGCATGGGGATAGCCGGACAGGTCGAATTTCAGATGATGCTCAAACATCGGCACCAGAAGCCTGGCCTTGCTGTCAGCGGAGGCCTTTAGTCTTAACAACAGTCTGGCACTGTTTAATGAATGCTGCTCAATCAGTTTCTGCTCACGGTCATCCAGCTTATTTTTTTTGTACAGAATTTCTCTGGGAATCTCAATTTTCCCGATGTCGTGAAAAAGGGCACATATGCCGAGACTCACCAGAGTACGGCGTGAAAAGTTGATCCGCCTGCCAATGCACATGGAAAGCATGGCGACATTCACAGAATGTGTGTAGGTGTAGTCGTCAAATACCCGGAGTGTACTGATGGCGGAATATACTTCGTCGTCCTCGATAAGATTCGTCACCATGTCCTCGACTACCCGGACGGTTTTCCGTATACCAACCTCGCTTTTCTTTTCAACAATCTTCTGGGCTACCTCTTCAATAGAGGCCATGGCATACGTGTAGTCCCTTCTGGCCCGCTCCCGCCGTTCAGCCTTGTCCTTGTAACAGGATTCCTGGGGCCTTTCCGATTTCCTGATCAGTTCAACCCATTCGATATTCTCTGCAGCAAGACCGTCTGTAAGCCAGGGGAGAGGTTCCGGCTGTTGCCCGGAATTGTCAATCAGGCGCATGAAAGTCAGGATCTCCTCGGCAGAGGCATGTTTGACAGTTTCGAGTAAACGCATTCCATCCAGACAGCGGGTATCAAAATAACGTATAATGTTATCAAAAAGATTCTTTGTGGTTTTATTGTAAAAAAGCTTTTCATCATCAACATACAGCTGGTCATTGGAAATTTTGATCGTCAATGATTCATCATCCATGCAGTTGTTTATGGATTCAAAAAATTTCTCGATCCCCTCTATAACCAGTGTATGGGTTTCACTGTGGATTCTTGCCGTCTGGCTCAGACTGTAGAAGTTGTGCAGAAACTCTTCTGACTGGGAATAGGATCTGTATTTTGCAGTATCAGTCATTGGTATTTTCTCCAGCAACTGCACGTATGCTCTTAGTTTTATCAAAAGCTTTCCTGATCACCCTAAATCTGCTCTTTGAAGCTTTCATAAGAACATCCTTTGCTTCCGGAGTGTCAAGCCATGCCAGGGCAATGGCTGCACACCCCCGAAAAAATAATTTCCCTGACCCCATAAAATTGTTCCATCCCCGCCTCAGAAGTATGTCTCGCATGAACGGGACAATATTGTTGGAACCGCAGCGGCCAAGGGCCTCATAACAGGCAAGTATATGTTCCGAATCCTTTTTAGCGGCATTTTCCTGCAAATAGTTCAGCAGCCTGCTTTCCAGCGCACCGGATTTATGCTTTCCAAAAGCTGTAAGGATACAGATGCGTATCTCTTTTCTGGGGTCATCAATGAGTGAAAACAGCTTCCGGGCATATTCTGGATCCCTGCTAACCAGCTCTTTGATTGCGTTTCTGCGCACTACGTCAGAGGAATGATCGCACATTTTGAAAAGAATTTTATTGACCCGGTCCCCCTGCAGGCGACTTAGAATGACCAGAAGCTTGTTGCCCATCTCCGGGCCTTGCTTTTCCGCTATTTTTTCAAGAGGCCCGATGTCACGCCGGCTCAGGCGCACTATCACTTCCGAAATCATCTGTTGTATCTCGTGTGAACTTCCCTGAATGATGACCGGCAATAAAAAAGGAATAACCTCCGGGGAAAAATAATGAAGTACCTGGTCAAGCGCCTTTAATTTTTCAACTTCACTTGTTTGCAGGTTCAAAAGCTTTTCACTGATGAGTTGAAAAATTTCAGGCCTGGACAGATCCTTGAAAAACCGGTCGATAAGGAGGCTCTTCCAATCCTGTTTAGTTGATTTTTTCAGGGGGAAGAGTTTGTGCAGCGACTGAAATAATTTGACCAGCAGATCAAACTTATCCAGCTCAATGGCTTCAACAGCCACTTCCGAGATGAACCCCATGACCGTTACGAATTTCTCCTGCTCGGACTGACTCTTAAGAATAATCAGCAATACTTCAAAAAGATCCTCTGTAATATCCCAACTCTCTTCCTCCCTGACCATTTGCTGAAGTGTTTCGTAATCGGCATGGGTCAGTTTCAATTGGGCATTATTGTACGATGGATCGGCAATACTTCTGGCATAAATGTTATTGCGGTCCGCCCCTTCCCCCTGCCGGGAATGGTCTGTTTCATTTTTATTATCGACTTCTCCCGGCTGAGGCGCAGGGGGGGGGAGTTTGGAAACATCAATGAGCAGCAAGTCCTGCCAGAAAATATCAATCGCCTTGAAATCTATAAATTCCAGTTCTTCGTCCATCAAGGCGGTGACGATGTCTCCCTCGTTCTCTTCCGCCAACAATCTATACTTAAAAACTATTCTGAAAAAAGAGGCGATCTCTTCGAGGGGAAGCCCCTTCTGAAACTCAATCCATTTGACACCGTCACGATAAAGCAAGGTAATGATGTCTTCCGAGGAGCCATCCTGTGAAACTTCATGGATAATTTCAGACTCGTAAAGGAGGCGGTTTTTTTCCACAGTCAGCCGAAGATCGGCATGGGTCGTAAAAAAATTACCAAATTCGGTAACAAGCCTTTCAAAGGATTTTATAGTGTTTACATGATCCTCCGGATACAGGCCGTAATTCTTCCACGCCAGGATAAAAATATTGATTAACATCCTGGCATCCTTCAATTCCTTGTCTGAAAGTGATGTTGGTGCGAGAATTTCCTGTTGTTCTGTTGTGTTTGCTTTTTCTTTTTTCATTAAATTTCAGAGAACGGATTTAAAGCCCCGGGAATGTATGCCCATAGCCCATGTTTGCAAGCGGGCTATAATGCGATGGACATCGGCAAGATTCATGTAACATATCTCAGGAATCAGCTTGTATGTCAAGTTTTAACAGGCACTTTATC
>JAOZOL010000147.1:0-1434 GCA_029933295.1 Desulfobacterales bacterium
GAAATTGCACCTCACTAATGATGTGATGGTTTGATCGGAATGATCTTTTTGCAATTACAAAGACTATATACGATCATAAAATAACAAGCGAAGGGAGAACATCTTCTCCCTTCGCTTCTTTTGTCTGAGAGAATCTTTTTATCTGAAAATCTGAGCCTTATGAACACGACATCCAAATTCAGCTATGCCCATATTTTGATTCTGTTTCTGTGTATTATATCATTTGCAGGCATACTAGCTTCCCCCCTTGTTTCCGACGCCAGGTTACGTTCACTTGAAAACCATGAACTCGACACCATCCGCGGCCAGGCAGGTCTTTCCATGGCCGTTAAAAACGTGGAAATATTTCAATATATTGATAACTTTACCTACACCTGCCCGAACAATGCGTTCGGCACCTGCCAGGGCTATCTTTCCCTTGAAAACATGGAATTTCATTCACGCTCCACGGACACCATGCTGTTTAATTATGATTTCGGCACTGTCACCAAAAACGGTATCATTTATTTTGATGCCTTTGACTGTAAAGTCGCATCCGAAGAAGACTGGGCTTTTGGAACCGCTCCAACACTGATTGGCAAAGTCATGACAAGTACCATCGCCCCCTGGTGGGACCAGGAAGTGGGCGTATATATCGACAGTATCAAGTTTGGTGATCCCAACGAAGGGCTGGGAGTCAAAGACCTGGGCTGGGCGGATCTGGGGGTATTTGATCTGAGATCATTTGAATATTATACCGCACCCCACGGTGGACTTGATTTTGAACTTGATTTTGAACTCCACATCGACACCCTTACCTATGGATATCAGGAAAACACCACGGGCTGCAAAATGCTGAAAATGAATGATATTCATATCGGCGACACCTTTGGATATGGACTGGGCACTGACAACCCGGCCGACCCAAGCACATGGTATACTGCCACCGGTACTTCCATTGGTGAATTTAGAATCGGCGATTTGTTCGGTGACTTTGCGAACAATATTCATTCCAACCCGGCCACCATTGATGCAACGGATTCAGTCCCGTCAGATAACGGTGCTGCTACAAAGCATGCGGGCGTATTATTAGACCTTCCGCTCCAGGGTTCCGTCCGGTTTGAACAGGTTGAATTCGGCGGTACTGATTTCGGCCCCGGTGCCATTGACGGCATCCACTCACACCGATTGGTTGTTGAAATGGTCCCCTGACAAATTGATTTGTTTTCCATTTCCCGGGCGTTTTACCCCCTCCCGCCCGACAATCTTTTTTCATCCGCACATTATTTTTTTCCAGCTTCCAGTTTCCCGATTTATCACCTGAACTTTTTTTGTTGTTTCCACTATAATAAAAAGGTATAATTAAATTGACAACTGCTTTATTTTTTGCCATTATTAGAGAGTTTTAAATTATAACATACAAATCATGATACGACTTTATTCAGTTTAGAAAAA
>JAOZOL010000147.1:1534-6324 GCA_029933295.1 Desulfobacterales bacterium
GGCTCTTTTTTTGCTGTCCAGACAGGCCTTTATCTCAGTCAGAAAGATGCGGACAACCAGATTATCAGCCTGAAATCAATGGGGCTGGATTCTTATATTTTTCAGTCGATAAATTCTAATAACCAGACGGTTTATGCGGTTCGTATCGGAAAATATAAAAGTTATAAATCTGCTGCAAATCGAAGCGCGAACCTTAAAAAAATCTTACAAAAACCGACAATGATAACTTATTATGATTCCTTAAATCCGGCAGAGCCTGAAAAAATTACGGCTGAACCCGAAAAAAACATTACCGAGCCCGAAGAAATTTCAGATTCTTCTCCCATGCCTGCCATTGAAACTCCTGCCCAGGAGCCGGCCGATCTGATCGATGTTAAACCTTCTGAAACCAGTGCATTTCAAACAAACGACACCGATCAATATCCGGAAACTGCTGCTCTGACTGAAGAGCCGTCAAGCTTGAAGTCCCTCCAGAAAAAGATGAAAGAGCTTGAAGCAGAAATTCAAAAACTTCGGGATGCATCAGATGTCCGCAGTCAGCTTGCCATTACCGAAGAAGAAGCCAAAGCGGAAGAAGAGGACATCCTTGAAGCAGCCGGTCGTGAATACACATTAACCCAGGAAGGGACCCTCAGGGTGAGCTATGGAATAAGTTATTCATATTCAGGCTACGACGCAATTCGGGAATCAACCAGAGTTGAAGATGTGGCGGATCACACCATATCCAATTCCTTCAGCGCCTCCTATGGCCTCAAGGATAATTTAACCGCAGGCGTATCAATTCCGTTTGTCTACAAATATCATAAAGTCGGGACCGTAAATTCTCTTGATACAACCGATTTCGGTGATTTGCATCTTTCCTGGCGATTCCAGCCGGTTAAATCCAGCACCGACTTACCGACAATCATTTTAAACGGCAGTTTCGGCATTCCCGTTGGCCGCAATCCCTATGAAATTCAAGTCGGCGAAGAATTATCCACCAGTTCCGGCATATATAAGGCAAATTTTGGTGTCTCTATCAGCCAGGTCAGCGACCCGGTGGTTGCGTTCGGCAGTTTAAGCATTTCATACCCGTTTGCTACGCAGTCAATTAACCAGAAACGTAATGAAGGAACACTGGACGAAGTCGACCCCGGCATGAGTTTAGGCGCATCGATAGGTCTTGGATATGCCCTTTCATACAAACTCAATATAAATTTAGGTTTTTCATATTCTTATTCTTTTGAAACCACTTACAAGTACAAGGATGCGCCGGATGCAACAAGCGGGACATCCACGGGAGCTTCTTTAAGTATTGGAACCGGATATAAATTAAGCCGGGATCAGAATTTAAATTTTAGCATAGGTATTCCAATTACATCCACACGCAGTTTTTCTTTATCCCTTAGCACGCCCATTGATTTTGCACTTTAATATTTTTATCATACAACGAGATTGCATAAGCATTTGAATTCAAGGAATATAAAGTTGTACAGGCCAGCAATAAAAACACATTTATATCTAATAATTATTCCAATTATGGTTATCTGTTTTCTCCCCGCTTCGTCTTATGCGACATTTAATGAGCAACTTGCCATATGCGCAAAAAGCATAGCCCTGGCCAATGCCTGTACTGCAGATCCACCGGGACTCTCGTCCGTCCATTTTAATCCGGCCGGACTATCTCAACTTGCTGAAGGAGCAACATTTGAACAGGGTTTTCTTCTCCCCTGGATTCAAAATACCTGGAAATATGAGGCAGACCCTGATTACAAAGGTATTTTTGGCCAATGGGGGCCCCAGGAAGGACAGATTCATGATCCGGTTGCCGGAACTGAAGACACCAACTCCAGCGGTGTCATGTACGTGCCCATTTATGACGATTCAATAAATTTTCTTGCCGGCCCGGCCGCCGGACTTTCATACAGAAAACCCGGTTCAAAATGGACATTCGCCATAGGAAATTATGCCCCATATGCCGGAGGCATGAACTATGCGCATGACAGCCCTGCGCGGTTTGGTGTAAGGACCCTTTATCTTCAGCATCTGATTTATGCCATGCCGGCCGTCAGTTACCAGATTTCCGACAACTTGTCCCTGGGGATAAGTGTAGGAGCAGGCCAGACAGCCATGGGAATCCGTTTGAATATGCGCTCTCCCAATGAAATGGTTGCATTAACACGGGTTTTGGGTGACGCCACAAAAGATCTCGAAATTCCGGTTTTATCCGAACTGACCCTTCCGCCCCCCTGGTTTGGCGGTGGTATGGGCCCGTATGAACAGGCAGCCACTTTTGATCTGCATATACGGGATGATTTTACCCCGAATTATAATCTTGGTTTGTTATGGAAACCAAAAAAATGGTTTTCCTATGGCCTGAATTACCAAAGCGAAATTAAAGCCGATATGAGCGGCGGCTATAATTTTAAATATCCTAAACAGTATCAAAAAATGATGGACTGGCAGGGAAGCTCTCCCTCGCTGCTTATAACAAGTGCGATGCTTCAGTTGCCAACCCATGGGGTTCCTTTCCAGAGTGGACAGATAACATCTACCCAGATATTCCCCCAGCGGGTTCAAACAGGAATCATGGTGAAGCCGACAAAACGGCTGAAGGTTTTATTTGACCTGCAATGGGCGCAATGGTCGGTCTATAAAGAAGACAATTTCCATACCGATCAGAATATCCAGGCTCTGCAGATGGTTAAATTGCTCGGATATACCGGAGGCGACAGGAATCTTGTTGTTCAGCGAAAAATGAAAGATACAATTTCATGGAGTGCCGGACTGGAATATCAAGTCACGCGGAAGCTGGCATTACGCTGTGGTTATGAATGGCGGCCTACTTCAGTCCGGGATAATCTGGCTGACCAGCAGCTCTTTGTTCCTGACCTTCATAATATCGGCGTGGGAGCAAGCATAAAAATGCCCCATAACATAACTATTGATATTGGTATAGGCTATGCTTTCAATCGTTCGCATAAAATCCCGAATAACAGCTCCAAAAATTTAACTTCTACTGATTTTTTCTACCCGGTATATAACCCGTATGCCGGCTTGAACGTTGAACAGAAATTGCAAATATTTACACTTGCGTTTGCCGTAAACATGCCCTTTCACGCATTTATCGAGCACCAGAAAGAAATGATGCTCATGCAGGATGCGGCAATCCATCATATTGGCGAATTGCTGAAAAAACCGTTTGAATTTCTCAAAAAATCATCCAGTGACAAAAACCATAATGATGCGGATTCACCAGAAAACGCTCATAATCCTGCACCTGCGGTGCCATAGGAACAACATCAAGGTATTTCAATTGCCGGATTAATAACCGGTGGATTACGCTTCGCTAATCCACCCTACGGTACGGGGTTCCTTGCAGGACGGATTCGCGAAGCGTCATCCGCCACCTCATGTGATTATAATTCAACCAGCTATTGACAACATTTGCCGCCGCCTAATATAATCCAATTTGTTTTACAATTCTGCTGATTCCAGATGACAGACCGATTCAATACATAAAAAACAAGGAGTCCCTGTAAATTATGAGAAGAAAAAAACGTATAATCCAGGTTATATTTTTTATATCACTTTTTTTTATTATTAATGGTGTTGCTGATACGTCTATTGCAAAATCACATCCTTCTGAAACAATAATTTCCTTAGGATCTGTTCCTGAAGGTTTTTCTATTATCCCGGAATCCTTAAAATACAGCATGGATATAAAAAATATCACTTATGTGGCGGTTAATGAAAAAAAAGAAAATATTGTCCGGTTAAACAATACCACCAGCCCTGTTTACTATGCGGTCCGGCCCGGCACGCCTCTTTTCGGCCCTGTAAACGACCGGCATGCCTATATTGCTGCCAGTGGTCCAAAAGGAAAAAATATTTTTGTCGTCATTGACGGAAAACCCGATCCCCCTTTTGATGTTGTTGATCAATTTATATTCAGTATCGATGAATCAAGATACGCATATCGTGCGGTAAAAAATAAAAAACAATGCGTTGTGGTGGATGGAAAGCACGGACCGTTTTACGACGGAATACCCATTAAAAAAAGCATGACATTCAGCCCGGACTCAAAACATTTTGCGTATGTGGCGTTTAACAATAATCGCTGTTTTCTGGTATTGGACGGCAAGGAACAAAAAAAATATAATTTTATCCAGGATGTTTATTTCAGTTATGATTCAAAACATATTGCATATAAAGCGCGCATTGAAAAAAATGGATTAAAAGAAAAATGGTGTCTGGTTTATGATGGGATTGAGAGCAAAATTTATGATGGCTTGTTCGTCTTTATTAACAGCTACGACTCCAGACATATTACTTTTGTGGCATTAAAGGAGAGAAAGTTGTTATTAATACAGGACATGAAAGAAATCGCGGTTCATGACCGTATCGGTCTGCCGGTATACAGTCCTGATTCCAAACACTTTGCATGCGCATTTGCTGACGGATTTAACTGGCATATCAAAGTCGACAATACACTGGGACCGTCTTTTGACAATGTCCTTAAATTTTATTTTAGCCCGGATTCATCCCGTTACGCTTATACAGCCATTGATGGCAAAGAAATCTACTGCATTGTGGATGGCATACAAAGTGAGGCGTATAAAAACATCAAACCATTTAAATTCAGCCTGGACTCCAAACGGTATGCATATTCCGCTGCTGACGACGAGGGGGCCAGAATTGTCGTGGACGGGAAACCGGGAAAAATCTACAAAGCAGTGGGGGAACCCTATTTCAGCCCGGATTCAAAAACAGTTGTCTACCGGGCAATAAATAAAAATCATAACAAATGG
>JAOZOL010000547.1 GCA_029933295.1 Desulfobacterales bacterium
GAAACCATATGGAAAGGAACAAAACATGATCACATATTTATACTGGGCGGTTGTATTCGCCCTTACCGCAGTCGTGTTATTCGGCCTCGGTGTTAAGGCCAACAAATGGAAACCCGGACTTATCGTATCTGCCCTTATTCTGATCATAGGGTGGGGGGCATACACGTTTCATTTCCAGCAGATTTTTGTCAAACGCTATGGCGGTGTGATGACGATTCATGTTCCGGAAGGCCAGCGCCATATCAGCGCCACATGGAAAGATGACAACCTGTGGATTGAAAACTACAACCCGAAAACCAATACCTGTATTTTTACTGAATACTCCAAAGGCAATGTGCTTGAAGGAAAGGTCATCATAAAAAACTGCAACCCGCTGATGCCCCGGAAATAATTGTTTCCGTCACATCTATGTAGCCGCGGCATCATTTGTTATGATTTGTATGAGTCAAGAGCAGATTTAACCAAACCAGATTGACTTCCGCCGTTCCAGTCCCTTCTCGATCATCTGTTTGCCGATGTCCCATACCATTTGGTGATTTCGTTCCACCAGACCACGATCAGAGGCATCCTCCGGACTGCCTTCCAGCTGGATTGGCCGGGAGATATAGTAAGTAAATTTTACCGGCCGCGGCAGCAGCCCCCATCCCAACGGCAACGGTATGGCATACTTGGAATGTCCGAAGATACGGGCAATCAGGTTCATTTTTCCGAGTATCCGGTAGGTGTCATCCGTGCCGATTCCCATGTGAAGGATAATTGGCACGCCGGTTTTCATCGCCACTTCAATAAACCCGTAACTTTTCTCCCAGTGAAGCTTATACCGGCCTTCAGGCCCTTTCATGGCATCCCGGGCACCGCCTGGATAAACATTTACCAGGTTCCCGGCCTCAAGAAATCGGATGGCATTCTCCGGTGTCCCGGATAATGCTCCCATTTTGGTCCAGAATTTGCGTGAGACTGGGTCGAGAAACAGGTGATAGTCACCCAATCCCCGGGGCATTCTTCCGACGGACTCATAAATCGCCATGAAAATAATCGGCGCATCCAGGCCAAAGATGCCGTGATTACCGACCAGCAGGGCAGGGCCCTGTTTGGGAATATTTTCAAGACCGTGATACGTCGGCTGGAAATATCGATATAGGAATTTGACAACCGGGCGGAGTTTATCCACCAGTTCCATATCAAGCGGATCATTCTCCGGATAAACGTCCTGCGGTGCTTTGAACAGTTTCGAAAAATGATAGTCTTCAAACACCGGGATCTCCTTAATCGTTTCTTCACTTACCTTATTAACAATCGGGATATTCTAAAGTAATTTTATTCAGTTTCCCTTTTCGGAATTCATTCAAAACAATACCGGACACGCGCATATAATCGACCATACCAGCTTTCAAAAGGCAGCCCCTTTTGGCTGCAATATTTTCCAGAATTTCAAGGGGCGTTTTATCTTTAATATCAATTTTAAATCTGGCACACAACTCTTCCGGGACAATTTCAATCAGTTTTTTTATAAGATCAGATGCAATCGTTCTCACATCCAGAACATCATCATTGATGGTTCCGATAAAGGCGAGATTTAAAAAAGTTTCTTTATCTT
>JAOZOL010000548.1 GCA_029933295.1 Desulfobacterales bacterium
AAAATGATCAAAAGAGGCAGCAAATTGAACACGATTTGCTTCCGGTTTCTGCAAAGAAAACATCAGTGAATCCGTATTTCTTTCAACAAAATGTTTTGGGGCACAACCACTCAAAATAATAATCAACAGGCTTGCCAGAACAAAATATCGACTCATATTGCAGCGATCACCTTAATGATTGAATTTTCCCCGCCAAAGTCATCCCTCTCCCGGGTCAAAATTGTCGGATCGGCTATTTGCCGACCATTTTCAAAAAGGTAACTATAATGATATTCCCCTTCCGACAGTTCGACAGAAATTGACCAATAGCCACTATTACCAATCTTTTTCATTGCCAGCGGCGACCAATCGGTAAAGTTCCCGATAATCTCAGCATGTTTTACATCTGGCTGATAAATAACAAAACGGTGTAATTCCGCATTGTGCTTGACTGGAGCAGCCTGAAATAGAAAAATCCCGGTCAGAAGAATACAGGCGGTGGCAAATCCGGCAAAGGATGGCAGCCAGAGCCTGAACTTATCCCGTTTTATCCGGGGCTTTATAGGCGTTTCTAGTTCGGGAGCGCTGACAGAAAAACCACCTTTGAGTTGCTTTTCCTGCTCCAGCAGCTCTATGGCTTGATCTTTGAATACCTTGTCCTGATGTACCCCTTCGACAAACTCGATTTTTTCATCTAGGTCAAGTTCATTATCAATAAACATGCTGATAAAGTAATCTCTCATCGCTGCTTTTCCTTTAAGATTTTTTTTAGTTTAATCCGCGCTCGATGGATCTTTACCTTGATATTGGCCTCACTATTACCGGTTATTTGAGTTATTTGAGCTATTTCACGATATGGCAACCCACTACTGGCTAACAGGGAGAGAATATCCCGTTCTTCGTCGTCCAATTGCTGCAGGGCATTAAATCCTGTCTGACCTCTTCTTGGACTTGATAAATAGACTCCTGATCGACAACCGAGCCATGTTTTTCCTCTTCATAGACAACATCAGATCGGGTCTTTCGGATCTGATCAAGAAGCAAGTTTCTCCCGATAGTAAAGAGAAGGGCAGGATTGTGCTCCTTCTCGTTATACCTCTCCAGATAACGGGTAAAGCTCTCCTGCATAATATCTGCGGCTAAATGATAATTGCCGGACTTACGCAATAGATAGCCAAAAAGTTGATCTTTATGATCATTATAAAAAAGTCTAAACACACTCACCTTATATCTATAACTCTTTCAAGCTAAAAAAGTTACATGTCCCGCAGGAAAAATATTTTTTTGTAACTTTTATTTCCGCCAACCGTTAACCAAGCAAGCAAACCAAAACGGCAGCAACTAAAAACCAGAGAATCCACTTCATCAGGCATCTCTCAAGCTGTTGTGAAAAGTCATGTCATGAGTTCTTCCTGCTCCGATAAAGGATCGGAACCTGGAAGATTCAGTATTAGCACCCATCATATTAACAAAGGAGAAAGAAATGAAAACAATTCTGAAAAAATCACCCTTGATCTGGACTGCAGTTCTATTATTAACACTCACTCCGGTAGCTTTTGATTTCTCAACCGGGACTCTACATTCAAGCACCGCACATGCCTTCGGTGGAAACGGTGG
>JAOZOL010000148.1 GCA_029933295.1 Desulfobacterales bacterium
TTACTAAAATTTCAGGCTTTGCTTTTCTTTAGCCTTTATCCTCCATGGTCGATTGCAGGTACGTCATTAGATTGACGTCGCTATTGCTAATCTTGAGTTTTTTTCGGATATGTTCCCGGTGCCGATTGATTGTTCCCGCCGATACCCCGCGAATTTGTGCGATTTCTTTGGTTTGCAATCCATTTTTTATCATATTGCAAATTTTGATTTCTGTTGATGTCAGAGAAAGATAGGTTTTCGATAAATGGCTGATAAACGGGGATGTGATATTCTCAAGATTGGTTCTTAACAATTCCGCATACTGCCTCTGTGTTTGAGGTAAATGCAACGCCAGCTCATGTAAAATCGGAATTAAAATTTTATCGACATTTGATTGTAAGTCCTTATATATCTCCTTTTTTTCTTCCTCAATCTTTGACAAAATTGTCCTCAGGGCAGCGTTCGCCTCTTGTAACGCTTTTCGTTCTAAAACCAGTTGTTTATTTGTTTCCTGCAATTCCAGTTCAGCAGAAATTCGCATTGCCGTTGTTCCGATTCTCCCAGCCAGTGCATCCAGTAAAACGCGTTCTTCCCTGAGAAACGGCCCTTCGTCCAGGGGTGGGCGTTCTTCCAGGTACACTATGGTAACCTCGCCTGCTACTTCATTATAGATAAAAATCTGTGATGACTGGCGCCATTGGGTGGTTTTAAACCCCTTGCTTTTATAGGTTTTTCCTCCGAGTACAATTCGGGCGCAGGCGATATCAGGATAATGCCAGGAAAAAGGTAAAAAGGTTACAAGTTCACTCAACAAATCCTCAATTGAATCAGGATGACGATCAGCCAACTGGGCCATGCCATACAAACAATTTAATTCTTTAATCCGTTCGCGAAGCGCAATGACTGATTTTGAAGGTTCGATGTCACTGTTAAAGGGAATTCTCCAGAGGTGGAAAAAATTCTCCGGCAAGGCCTGAAAATCCTTACTTATAGTCTGTGGGTGTGGCAGTTTTTTTCTGTCCATGGCGCTTCATCCTCCATTGCATATATTAAATGTGCATTATATGTATATTAGAATGGCACTCATAGTGCATATGAGTTATTGGTATTAAATATGCATTCTTATTGTATTTACTGTTTGTAACTTACCTTATATTCTAATTTATATCAATAAAAAACCCTTAATCATAAGGAGGTCCGTATGCCAAGCCCGACAATCACCACTCTACTGGAAGGGCACCGGAGTCAACCCCATCAGCTTATCGAAGCGTTGCAGGACGTACAAAAGCACTATGGGTATATTTCTGAAGATTCCATGAGGTCCATTTCCGATGAACTGGGGGTGTCGCTCATGGAAGTCTACAGCGTTGCCTCATTCTACAAGGCGTTTTCATTACAACCACGCGGCAAGAATATTATCGCCGTTTGTACAGGCACAGCATGCCATGTCCGTGGTGCAAAAATGGTTCTCAATCAGGCCATCAGCCAAATAGGGGCTGAACCCGGAGAAATATCAAAGGATGGCCTCTTCACTATTGAACATGTGAACTGTCTCGGAGCATGTGCACTCGGGCCGGTCGTTACTGAAAACGAGTCCGTCCATCATCACATGGATCCAGGAAAGTTGCGTAAGCTAATCAAGTCACTTAAAAAAGGTGATAAGGAGGGGGCTTCTCATGTCTAAGTCTAAACTTAAAACAATCAAAGACCTGGCACCGCTGCGAAACAGTCTTATTAAAGAACGTGAAAAATTACGGGCAACAATTGTAATATGCGGTGGAACAGGTTGCCAGGCATCACGATCCCTGGCTGTTATTGATGAAGTCAAGAAGCAATTGGCAAAACATAAATTGAAAAAAAGTGTGAATGTCCGCACCACCGGTTGCCATGGCTTCTGTGAACAGGGTCCGGTGATGGTCATAGAACCGGACGAAATATTTTATTGTCATGTTTCACCCGATGACGCTGCTGAAATAGTGACCAAAACCATTCGTGACGGCGAAATCATCGAACGGTTACTTTACACTGATCCGGTTTCAGGCAAAACAATTAAAACCGAGTCTGAAATTCCTTTTTATCTCGCACAGGACCGGTATTTGCTTGCTCAAAACCGTCAGGTGAATCCTTGTTCTATTGAAGACTATATTGCTATCGGCGGATACTCGGCGCTTGCGAAAACTCTGTTTGAATTGCCTCCCGAATCAGTTGTTAAGGAAATTGTGAATTCCGAGTTGAGAGGACGCGGCGGCGGCGGTTTCCCTACCGGTCGGAAGTGGGCTGAGTGCAGGGAAGCACCGGGTGATGAAAAATATGTTATCTGCAATGCGGATGAAGGGGATCCAGGAGCCTACATGGATAGATGTGTGCTGGAAGGAAATCCCCATCTGGTATTAGAGGGCATGATGATCGGCGCATGGGCGGTCGGTGCCCGGAAAGGTTATGTGTACGTCCGTAATGAATATCCTCTGGCAGTGAAACATATTCAGCTGGCTGTGGAACAAGCTAGAAAATTAGGTATTCTGGGAGAAAATATATTTGGATCACCCTTTTCATTTGATGTCGACATCGCCCGTGGCGGCGGTGCCTTCGTCTGTGGTGAATCAACAGCGTTGATGGCGTCCCTGGAAGGAAAAGTCGGTGAACCTCGTCCAAAGGATGTGCATACGGTGGTTGATGGTCTTTGGCATAAGCCGACAACGCTCAATAATGTTGAAACATGGGCCAATGTTCCTTCAATAATAAAAAACGGGGCATCGTGGTTTGCGTCTAAGGGGGCAAAAGGGAGCAAAGGAACCAAGATTCTCGCACTCACCGGCCATATTAAAAATACCGGTCTTGTTGAAGTAGAAATGGGCAAATCAATCAATGATGTAGTGTTTGGAATCGGCGGTGGGGCGACTAACGGCAAAGCCATTAAAGCAGTACAAACCGGAGGGCCTTCCGGTGGTTGCCTCCCGGTTGAAAAATTTGATCTTCCTGTGGATTTTGATGCACTTGCCGATGCCGGTTCCATGGTAGGTTCTGGTGGTATGGTGGTGATGGATGAAAGTACCTGTATGGTGGATGTGGCAAAATATTTTCTCACATTTTTGCAGGACGAATCATGCGGTAAATGCGTACCATGCCGACTGGGAATAGACCGGATGCTTGAGATTGTCACCGAAATTTCAGAAGGTAGAGGTACTTCCGATCATATCGAACTTTTGGAAGATTTGGGTGATACGATGAGTACAACCTCTCTGTGCGGATTGGGAAAAACGGCGGCAAATCCCGTACTCTCAACGTTACGTTACTTCCGGGATGAATATGAAACACACATCAACGAAAAAAAATGTCCGGCTGGTGTCTGCCAGGCTTTAATCACCTACATAATTGATGAAGAAAAATGTACGTGTTGTGGTCTTTGTAAGCGGGCGTGTCCCCACAATGCAATTGCCGGTAAAAAGAAACAGGTCCATTCAATCGATGTTGATTTATGTCAAAAATGTGGAATTTGTATGAGTGAGTGCAAATTTGACGCAATTCAAATTCAATAAAGAGGTGAAAATATGACTCAGGAAGTGACTGTAAATATTGACGGTGCTTTTATTCGTGCGCCAAAAGGCTCCACCGTGCTTGATGCAGCCCTGGGAGCCGGTATATGTATTCCTCATCTTTGCCGTGTTCCATATCTTGAAGATATCGGTGCCTGTCGCCTTTGTATTGTTGAGCATATCGAAAATGGCAGGTCAAAAATTACTACATCCTGTACGCTGCTTGTGCAGGAAGGCATGAGAATTTTAAGCAATACGGATAGGATCAGAAAACTTCGTCGCAATATTGCAGAGCTTCTCGTAACAGAAGCGCCTAATTCTCGAGCTATCCAGGACATTGCCCTGCGTTGCGGTGTAGTGGAGACCCGATATCCTTTTAGAAACAGTGATTGTGTATTGTGTGGTCGATGCGTTCGAGCCTGTACAGGGCACTTTGGGGAAAAAGCAATCGGTTTTGTCGGACGTGGCAAGGATCGTCGTGTAGAATCGCCATTTAACTTGTATTCCGAACTTTGCAATGAATGTGGCAGGTGTATCGACCTTTGCCCCATGACCATCGTTCCTTGTGACGGTAACATGAAACCTGGAGAAGGGCGCTTATGTGGAAATTGTGAATCGAAAATGCTGACCGAAGAAGCAGCCCAAGGATACTGTATCGGGTGTTATATGGGTGACGGTTTTCAATGTGAACGTTCGATAACCAATACTTTATAAGAAGAGAAGCACAAATACAAATAAAATAAAAAAAGGCCATCCGTATATGCCGGATGGCCTTTTTTTTGTTTTCAATATCAATCAATTAAAAATTGAGTATTTTTCTTGCACTTTCATCATTATAATCAGAGACATGTGAAATACCTGTTTCTTTAGCCGTTTCACGGTTTCCGGCAAAAATATCATCACGGCTTATCTGTTCCAACTTAAATTTTCTTGCACCGGCCATCAGTTGCTGCATGCCGCAGGCCAGTTTGTCCGCCAGAGTGTAGAAAGCAATAGCACCGTAAGGAATATTTTTCATTTCTTTTTTGCCGACTTTTTTCTCAACATCATAATAAGACGCAAAAATTTCTTCAGCGCGGCTACCTATATTACTTACCGTTTTAGGCAGTTTGTCCCAGTGTCCGCAGAGTTTTTCTCTTCTTTCCGGATGAAGTGCGCCTTCAATATTTGAACCCACAAAACCCGGAATCATGATTCCCCTTCCCATGCAGACCAGCTTTGTATAGGGTGCGCCCAGAGCGATAGCTTTAAATATACTGTCTTCAAGGGCAAATCCACCGGCAAAAGACATGTCCACAACTTTTTCGCCTTTGGCGGCCAGAATGCTGGCGTATTCATAGGCTTTTGAATGCAGATTGATTGACGGTACCCCCCAGGACTGCATCATGTTCCATGGACTCATGCCGGTGCCGCCGCCGGAACCGTCAATGGTGAGCAGGTCAAGCTTGGCGTCTGTGGCGAATTTAATGGCCATTGCCAGTTCTTGCATACCATAGGAGCCTGTTTTTAAAGAAATTCGTTTAAACCCGATTTTACGCAGATAATCCACGCTGCTCATAAAATCTTCCCGAACCTGTGCGACCGTATCAAGGTTTGTTCCGCCCAAACGGCTGTGACGGGCAAAGGATTTAATGGCCCCTTCTTTAAACGCAGTCTGTACTTCCGGCAGTTCGGGATTTGGATCTACGACATAGCCCCGTTTTTTAAGGAATAGGGCATAATCAAGGCTGGTTACCTGGATTTCGCCGCCGATATCCTTGGCACCCTGGCCCCATTTTAGTTCGATGATGCATTTGTTGCCGTATTTGTCCACCACAAATTCTGCAACGCCGTTGCGGGTATCTTCAACATTTAACTGAACGATGATGGCGCCGTATCCGTCAAAATAACGGAGATAGCCGTCAATACGTCTTTCAAGTTCCGGGGCGCTTTTAATTTTACCTTTTTTGGCTTTGCCCTTTCCGATTTTTGATTCACGGTCAACACCCACCACGTTTTCGCCGATAACTACCGGAATGCCGCACAGGGCGCCGCCGATGGAAAATGAATCCCAGTATTTGGCAGCAACAAACGTTGAGCCGAGAGCACCGGTCATCAACGGAATACGTGCTTTTGTTTTAATCTCATTACCAAATTCGGTCTCAAGACTGACATTCGGAAAAATACAGTCATCCGGATCATTGCTCATCCCTTTGGCCAGACCATGCGCACCATAAGCATAGCCCTGGATTCTAAGGTTGTTATAGGAGCAGCCAATATGGGTAGTGTTATTGGCGCCGGCAGTCACGATCCCGAAACTTCTTGGGTATAAGAGCTTCCGACCAACTAAGCTGGAGAGCCATGTTTCACATTTTCCCTGGCAGTCTGCCCGGCAAAGTGTGCAGAGGCCGGATTCGGCAGGATTTCCTCTGTTAGTGGTCCCGAGTACATCATTACTTTTTGCAAATCTCATACTTTGTTCTCCCTTGTTTACGCTTGTTTAAAAGTTTTTGAACACACAGTTGTATTCGCACATCTTTAAAAATAAAAAGGCGACTGCCCGGAACAGCTAGTGATTCCGAAAACAGACGCCTTTGTCATTTAAAAAAATTGGATTTTCTGTACGCCGTTGTACAAATCCAAATTCACTTAATAATAACTTGGAATATTTAGTTTATATAAATTATATTGTCAACTTAATTTTTTAACCGTGTTTTAAGTTGGGCTTTAAATTTGACAATCAATCCGGTTTCGGGTATTAT
>JAOZOL010000149.1 GCA_029933295.1 Desulfobacterales bacterium
AAATGGTTGCGCAAAGGCGAATGCTCATGTCGCTCGGAACGGACGCAGGGATCAACATTGAGTACGTTGGCCAGCATCATGTTGGGATGCTGCAACCACAGGGCGGTACCAAAGAGGGATGCATGTATTTCCTGTCCCATGCCGCTTCGTTCTCTGACAAAAAGCGCCGTAATGATCGCATGACTGATGGTAATGGCCGTACCGCCCGGACCCGCATGAAACACGCCGTATTCGACGATTCGAATGCCGTCAAGGGGGCCGGATTTGTCTGATTTGTGCGGATGTGTCATAATTATTCCTCAAAGTGTGTTCTAAAAGATGTTGAGTTTTTTGAGAAAATAACTATCCGTTTTGATGTTTTTTATGTCAAGCATCTTATTTGATGTTGAAGATTATTCTGTTTTTTAATACGTTAAATTAGCCAAGGATGGGCTGCCAGTTGGTAATCATCTTTGCTTATACAGACAACGATTCATACCAGGAGTATCCATGAGATTTCAGAAATTGCTCTATTTTTTGCAAAATGTCGGGAGAGATCCGTCATCATTAATCATAGAAGATTATCTTACCGGGCTTAAAAATCGACGGTATTTTCATCAATATTTAAAAAGCGAGATCGCGTGGGATTCGCTGGAAAAACATCCGGTTTCTCTGTTGATGGTAGACATTGACTATTTTAAACGGATTAATGAACAATACGGTCATATCGTAGGTGATGAGGTTCTCATTTATATTACCGAAATTTTAAAAAAAATATCCGGAAAAAAGGGAATTCCCATTCTCTATGCGGGTGATAAGTTCATGCTTGTGATGCCCGGTATAAAAAAACACAATGCTCTGATCGCGGGAGATGATCTGGTCCGGCATGTGAACGAAAATATTTTTTTTTCTTCCGATGCGGGAACGGAAATTCCGATTACGTTAAGTATCGGGATTGCCACAGCGCCTGAAGATGCCGGTGACGGGGATGGCCTTATCCGTCAGGTAAACAATGCATTATTTCATGCAAAGCAACTGGGAAGAAACCGATATGCCGATGCAGGTGAGGTAAGTCGTCAGGCGTTGCAATACCTGGATAGTGCAGGCATTGTAGGGCGAAAGTCCCAGCTCGAACAGGTCGGGAAGGCGTTAAAAAAAGTCAGTGACGGAATAAGCCGGTTTGTTATTGTTGACGGCGCGCCGGGAATGGGAAAAACAAGTTTTTTAGATACTGTCCAGCGAAATCTGGGAAAAAAGAAATTAAATCCGATCCGCATAGCCGGTGCTGTTCAGGAATCATTCCGACCGTATTATCTGGTGTCGTATATTGTCATGGAATTAATGAATCAACGGGAGGATAAGGGAATTGATGTCTTAGAGAAAATGGACGAAAAAGATATTGTGAATTTATCATATATCATCCCCCAGTTAAGCATCGACGATGTCCCCTCACCGGAGAACAGCGACCAGCAGAGAGAGGAAATTTTTAAATCGTTTTTGCGGTTTTTAATTTTACTGGTTGATAACCGTCCCCTTATACTGCTCATCGATGATCTGGATTATTCTGATCCGGCATCCCTTCATCTGATCCGTACAATCATTAAGGAAAAATCGGTGCTTCTGTTTATTTGCGGTACCGCTTCAAAAGAAAAACAGACAGCCCCCAAAGCTATCCCCTTAGACCTTTTTAGATCCGCTTACAGTGAGAATCTGGGGATACAGGATATTCATCTGGACCCGTTGACCGTTGAGGATATTGAAAAACATATTAATATTATTTTTCCGCAGATCAACATGCCTCAGCGGTTAATCCGCGAACTGGTCCAGACTGCCAGAGGAAATCCCTTTTTTATCATGGAGATTTTAAGAAGGATGATTGGGGAGCAGAAAATTGTGCAATCCGGGCAGAAATGGGAAATCCTCAGCCTTGAAAAAGGATATTTCCCCAAATCCCTTGAGGAAATCGTTCGCAAAAAAATGACATCTCTTGATGATGAGAGTAAAATTTTTCTGGATCGAGCCTCTGTTTTTGGGGAATCCATTTCTTTAAGTATGCTGACCGGTATTTCAGATGAAAAATCTGCAAAAATTCATGATTTTTTAGACCAGGTTATTGCCCAGGGAATTGTCCGGTCTGATTTTACAGGAAATGATGAAAGCATCCGGTTTATAAATAAGCGCATCCAGGAAATTGTTTATGAAGGTATCCAGCCGGCCCAGAAGAAAAATATCCATGAACAGATCGGCAATTATCAGGAAAAATTATATAATCATAACCTGCTGCCTTCTGCTTCATTATTGGCATACCATTTTAAGCGCTCTGACAATCAGGAAAAAGCGAAAACTTACGAGCAGTTTGAAGAAGATCGCAATCAGCGGATTTTCAATAACCAGGAAGCGAGCAAGTATGGTGAAACAGATGTGGACGATGCGGGTATAAATGGTCTGGATGAGATCGGCGATGTCCCGCTGAGTAGTGAGAGTCTGCTGTATATTCCCAAATTATTTCAGTCCATTCTTATCGCAATCCGGAATACAAGACTCTATCCTTCCGGGAGCAAGTCGGTCATAAATGCCGTCCGCCAATTGCAGCAATTTATTGAAAAAACGTTTAAGGATACGAGCCGTGTGAGTATTATCGTTGAGAAGAAGAGTATCCTGATAAATGGTCAGGAACTCGAAGTGGGGAATTTTCAGGCCATTGCACGGAAAATCATCGATTTTTGGGATCGAATTGAATTAAAAAGTTTAACTTTCATAAAAGGGCTGACAGAAGAGGAACTTGAGATATTCATGCAAAAGTTAAGTCATATTGAACAAAAAGAACTGATCTCGACCTTCTGGAAAACATTTGCAAAAGAAAAAAAGCTGATTCACATTCGTCCCCGTCAAATCAAATATGCCAAAATAGAAGATGAAACTGAAGGCGCGCTACCTGAGCCTCTGGCAGATGTCTCCGAACCGGCTACTTATGAGCATCACAGCGTTGAATCCGAAAGTTATCAGGGACTTGATGACGCGGATATAAAACCGATTAAGCGAGTTATTGCCGCTTTGTTGAGCACTTACAGCAAATTTAAACTTTACCCCGCCCATGGGCCGGTAGCAAAAAAAGCTATAGAAAAGGCGATGGCTGTACTGGCGGATTATTTTAAACGGCAATCGGCGTTGAGCATTGCGCGGGTTGAGGCATCATTTCTTGTAAATGGCGTTAAAATGAATCCCGCAGGCTTTGAGAAAATGGCTGACGGTCTTGTTCAATTTCTGAAAGATACGAAATTAAACAGTATTACATTTATAAATATTATTTCGGAAACCGATCTTTTGGAATTTTTTTCAGCTTCATCTCAGCCGCCGGCCGAGGATACGGGTATTACCTTTTGGCAGGAGCTTGCCGAAGCAAAGCAGATTTCCGGAATCCTGTTTAATCAGCGAATCTATGGTGTCCTGGATGAGGGGCAGGGAGATAGTGGCGAGGAAGATAAAACAGAGACTGATGATGAAATGGAAAAAATAAAAGAAAGCAGCTTAAAGGATCTGGATATGGAGACCGTGCCGGATCTTTTACGAAAATTATACCTGTCAGGGGATAAAAAAAAGGCGCTGGCCGTTATTAAACGATTTTGCCAGGAATATCAGGCCTTAGATGAAGCCGGTAGAAAATCGTTACTTGATATTTTTGAAACCATATTAAAACCTGAAGCCTGGCGCCCCGGCCCCGGATATATCAAATTCGTTTTAAAATCCACAATATCCCTGTTTGATGATGAAACAAATTCAGAACTGATCGCAAAGGCGGCTGATTTATTTCATTTCTGTTCGGAGATGTTCATTCTGTTCGGCGAATACGAACTGGCTGCATGGGTATTTTCTCTGCTTCAGTCAATGGGCAATGCAGCAGAACCGTCAGGTCCGATGGGTGGTGTTCATGTTTTTGAAAAATCAATGGACCAGAAAATTATTGATGTTATTGCACAAGATTTAAAATCAGAAAGCCATGACCGCCAGCAGGGCGCCTATCAGTTATTAAGCAGTATGGGTAAAGGGATTCTCCCTTTTTTAATCGATATTATCAAGCGGGAAAGCAATATTCGGGTCAGACGGATGGTTGCCGAGTTGATGAAAAGCAAAGGGCAGGAAGGCGCTGATTTGCTCAAGAAATCAATCATGGATGAGAGCAGGCCCGAGTATCGCGCGCGAATTCTGGATGTGATCGATTCCGTGACAACGGATTGCATAATGGAATTAACCGATACTCTGTCAGACAACGCGGATGTTGTACGTAGGTCTGCGTTCCGGTTGGCTGAGCGTTTAAATACGCAGCAAACCATTGGATTGCTGATGGAATTTGCGCAAGAGGAATCCCCGGAACTGGCAGTCCCGGCAATTAATTCTCTTGGGAAGCTCAATGTCAAAGCCGCTGCGGACTTGCTTATTCTGAGATTGAAAGGTTCGGATATCAAAGAGGTGCGTGTGGCAGCTTGCCGGGCCATGGGGCAGATCGCCGCCCCCTCTTTTATTGCGCCGCTGGAAAATCTGTTAAAGCCTAAACGCCGTCTTTTTTTTAAAAAAAAAGTGGAGACACCGGTCAAGGTGGCCGCAGTTTATGCACTGTCTCAGATTCCGGGCCAGGGTGCGGCCAGGGTGCTTGCTACGCTGTCCGATGATTCTGATTTTCGCATTCAGGAGGTTTTGAAAAAGCTCAGCAGCAGATCAGAAAAATAAAATCAGTAAAGAGCCAAACGTAGATTTGACCCTTTTTGTTCAAGTGAAGCCGATAACTATAAAAACGAATTCTAAAATGTTGACGAGGAACAGCAATGACAACAAAACATGGAAAAATCAGAAAATCGCTGGCGCATTTTTGCAAAGACACCTGCCCGATATGCACAAAAGGCAGAGAAAAGGGCGAGGGTGTTTTATACACTATGATTAAACTGGAAGAAAATCTGTGCCCGGCCTGCAGATCGTACAAAAAAGTGTATGGAAAGCCGGCGCATGAAAAATTAAAACCTTAGGGCAGCGTAGTCATCGCATTCTGATATCAAATTTTAAGCTATTTCCGGCGGGCGTCTGTCAAACCATGGCCGAACCTTTTCAAGTTGAGCCGCCAGTCTGAACAACGTGGCTTCATCCCCAAACGGCCCGATAAACTGGGCCCCCACCGGCAAACATCAGGTCTTTAAGAAGAAACGGGACGCCCAAAAAAGGCCTGTCGGGCAAAGGGTCTTTAGTAGTTTTTAGGCCCTGTTCGAACATGGGGGTGATATTTGGTTTTTGCAAGAGACTTTTGGAGATAACATAATCGATCAAAATAAGCGGTTTTGTCCGGTTCATTTTTGTTGTTGAAATCCATTTCCAACCTTAGATTGATATTTTTAAGATACCTTCTATCTTTTTCTATTTTTCATATCCTTTACTGCGTCTTTCATTATTTCCAGTACATTACTGCCGCTTTTTTTTGCAGTAACATGAGCATCATCCACAATTTTTTGTGCATGGGCAGATAATGCCTTTTCATCGGGTAACGCTGTACCGGATTGATTATATTTCCAGATAAGAAGCTTTCTGGCAAATGCAACCTCTTGTTTCCGAATAAATCCATTTTTTCCCCAAATTGCCATAAGGATAATGCCTCGGTATACTTAAATGTTAAATGAAATTCCCACTAAATCTTTATGATTCCTTATCAAATCAGCATTTAAAATGAAATGCGCTTGTGGAAGCCTGATTACCATGACTTTGACAAAAAAAGGCCTCCCTGTGCGTATCCACGCAATTTTAAGCAGCGCTGGTTGGTTACAGCGAAGTTGTTTTTACAGAACCCGGCTATTACGATATATCTTATTTTTCTTATGGCTTCTTCAAGAAAACATACACTAACTGCCGCAGCAAGATTTTCCGGCTCCTCCAAATCCAGATTTCATTATTTTTTGAAGTATCCAGTTGTCTCTTGAAGATGTATCGGCCAAGCATTTCCGTTAACATATTTATTTGGTGACAGTTGATTTGTAACTGCGAATGATTGTCGGAATCGTGTTTGATGCTGGTTTGCCGAATTGTTCCACGGTAAGGGCACGATGCATCGTGCCCCTACCGGATTAACGCCCATTGAATCATTATTTTTTTAGATGTTTTTTAACAAAGGCCTGAAACCCTTTCCGTTCATTGGCGTATGATGCTTCCAGGGTGGCTGTTTGCCGAAAATCGATCAATTTTTTAACGATGCCTAATATATCCTGATTAACCGCACAAATATCTGTTGCGATTTCC
>JAOZOL010000549.1 GCA_029933295.1 Desulfobacterales bacterium
CCCGTGTTGCAGTCGCTTACCAAACCGGAAATGGTTTCGGGCTGTACGACGTGCATGGTGTTTGGAATGTCATGCTCATTATTCGGTGCAGCTTCGTTGGTGGTAATAAACAAATTCTCGTAATAATCACCTTCTGGCAAACCTTCTGAGCTATAAGTCATCGTTACATCAGCTGTAAGGCCTTCGCCAATTGTTCCGTAATACGGATTTACGTCAACAATAAAATGTGTTTGCGGAAGTGCTGGCGGACTGATATACACAGCAAGATTTTCATGTAGATATGCAGCATTATAAGCAACCTGCAAACCCACTGTACCATCGCCATTTTCAATTCCTATTGTTGCACTATTTAGTATGGCTGAATTAAGGGTATTATATTGGAACATAATAGCCCCGTCATCATAAAGTATGATCTGAAATGTATTATAAACTCCATATTCACCTAACCTTCTTACATCCTGATATTGGATGATAAAATGATCCCCTGCATCATACGTATATAAAACAGAGGTGCCAGCTTCCATAACCAGATCATCCCAGAAAGGAGCGATAAAATCATTTGGATCATTAGGATTTGGGATTGGGTCATTACTGTAATCCGTTCCGTCTGTTCCAAATGTTAAATATCCGTTTGAAGAAGCAAGTAATGATGTTTTTATTTCGCCATAAAAATTAAAATCAAATGGTAAATTAATTGCTACAGACGCATCATCACCTGATAAACCTTCATCTGTTCCTGTTCCGGAAATTTCTTCCCAGCTATAAACAGGGCCACCAGACTCGTCACTGTCAATCCAGGCATATCCATATCCGTCAGGGCCACCGGCTCCTAAGATTACAGGATTACCTTGTCCATTCATTGATTCATCACCTTTTTCTTCTGAGCGCGAAACAACGTATCCAGCTGGCAAACTAACATCATTCTTCTCAATATTCGGATCACTCAAAATGGCTCTTACTGCATAATCAGGGAAGGAATATTCCAGTACCCCGTTGCCACAGTTTTCCACTTCCAGCATCACTTCCTGTTGTGTTTCTACCCATTGAGTGTTTTCTGGAGCTGCAGGATCCCAGCACAGTGCAGGCTCGAACCATTCCACTTCTACCGGGCCTACCGGAGAGCCACTACCTTCAAGGAAGATGGGCTGCAATTCGTATTCATAACTACCGAATGCCGGCAGCATATCTATGTATGATGTGGCTGCAGCATCAACCGAAGTCAGCGGTGCGCCATCACGATAAATCATATAATAATCGAGCGTGGCACGTGCCGGAGCGCTCCATGTGAGGGTAACTTCACCTGTTACCTGGTTGGTAACTTCACCTGCGAAGTCAGCAATGGTCGGGAACGGATCGCCGCCAATGGTCATGGTAACCGGTACAGTTATCTCGCCAACATCCGGGTTAGTATAAATTTCAATATCGGCATGATACACCTCGCCGGCAACAGTACCAGAGGCGTCAAAGTTTACACCAATATTAAATGAGCCACCACCAGGAGCAACAATGCCCACATTATCGTCAAGTGTTAACCAGCCGCCAACGCCGCCGCCACCTGAACCTTCGATCAGGAAAGGCATGCCTTG
>JAOZOL010000550.1 GCA_029933295.1 Desulfobacterales bacterium
GCGGCATCCGGGTAATTTCTTAGTGATTCAGCGCATGCTTCAAGCCGGGACGACAGGGGCGGGTGGGTGGAAAACCATGAGCCCTTGCTGGTGGCGGTGGCCTGTTTCCGTTTAAGCATCTTAAGCACCCGGATCAATCCATTGGGGTCATAACCGGTGCGGTAGGCTGTCTCCATTCCTGCCTGATCGGCTTCATATTCCATATTTTTATCCAGTCCCTTGTCAAACAGGACAGTCTGCAGATCACCAACCATGCTCTGATATTGTTTGCCGCGATCCCCCTTCATGTTCACTGTGCCGATTTTTGCCGCACCTTCGAAAAATTTTGCTCGCCGGATAGAGCTTAACGCATGTTTATGGGACACATGGGCCACTTCATGGCCCAGCACACAGGCCAGCTCTGCTTCATCCCGCATGCCGCGAACCAGGGCGGCGCTGACAAATATGATACCGCCGGGACAGGCAAACGCGTTGTATATGGGAGAATCGACAACCACAAAAAAATAGGGGATTTCAGGACGTGTGGAATTTTTCGCCACTGCATTGCCCAGGGTATTGACATAGGCCTGGAGCTTTTCATTTTTTACCGGCATGCCGTAGCGTTTAAATCCTTCTAATGCCAGGGTCTCGCCGATGGTGAATTCCGATTTGTAATCAATCCCTTCAATACTTTGCGTGATGCTGCTTAAACCCTCAAGGGCCTGCTTTGCTTTCTGGATGTCTTTGTTTTTGCCTTCCGGGTCAATTATCTTGAAAAGATCGAACGCAAATGCCGGTGTGGATAGCAGTATTGCTAACGGTCCGGCAAGTTTTAAAAACGCTCTGCGGTTTATATCGGATTTTTTGTCAGGTATTTTTTTATATTGATTCACCATGATATCCTCGCTTTTTTAAAAGTTGTTGATCCTGTAATGGATGGCAAAGTAAAAAGTTCAAGTTCAAGGCGTCGCAAATCCCGAAGAATGAGGCGTACTTTTTGTACTCCGCAATGATGAGGGATGCAGCGCAACGCAGAAATTGAATTTTTTACGAAGCCATCAATGTTATTCGGCATACTCACCGATACGCCCTTCCTTTAAAAACCGGTCAATCTCTTTGTCCGTGATTGACCGCTCGATAACCGAATCCAGAGCGTTTTGTATTTCCCTGGGAGATCCGGTTGCTTTGGCATATTCTTTTGCTTCAGGTGAAAGGCCACGGATGCTTCGGGACGAATCAGCGGCGTCAGCATTAATATCGCTGCCCGATAGGCCGCCAAGAAGGCCGCCCACCCCTTCGCCTTCTTCATCTTCCATGTCTTCAATTTCAGGCGGCTCTTCGGACACTTTACCACGATAAATCCAGCCTTTTTCGCCTGTGGGTGTTTTAACGCTGTACCATCGTCCGTCCTTTGCAACAACGGTCAGCTCCGTGCCGCGTTTTAACTCCACTATGGTTGCCGAGGCGCTGGAGCTGTCGGCTTTTAATGTAGCGTCTTTTGACGTTACATAGAGAGTTTGTGCGGCAACGCAGATTGAAAATGTAATAATGACTGAAAAGATCAGGACTGATGAAATAATGCTTGGTCGTTTCATTTTCTTACCTCG
>JAOZOL010000150.1 GCA_029933295.1 Desulfobacterales bacterium
CCAAAGGGGCCAACGGTTAAGATTAAGGCCCCATTATCGTTTACAGGAATATCACGCCCGCTTATATTTTCAAATAAGGTTGAATCGCTGTTTAGCCCGAAATGATTCAGATCAATCGTTATTTTTTCATCATCTGCCCCGAGATTAACTACCGTTATTGTATGGTGGCGATCACAAAAATTATGAACAATGGCCACCGATTTTACCGGCGGCTCATCAGATGAAAGGGCTGCTTTGGCTTCATTTCCCCGGACACCCAGCGCGGGATCAGCATCCACCAGGGCAATGAGGTTGTTCATGCCGGGTGCGATTTTATGCATCAAATTTGCCGGATCGATCATACACGTTTCCAGTTGATCAACTGCTGATTTTGTTCTCTTGATGTCTCTTAACTCACCGGTTTCTTTATACCTGGCATAATCATTGGGCAGGCCCAGCAGGTCATTGAAATAAACGGATTTTACATTACGGCCCATTAAAGCAAACGCCAGCGTATAGAATGCCAGATACCGGGCAGCCGCCTGATCCGGATTCTCAAGCTTTATCATGGCATCGATGGTGGATGTGCAAAGTTCATAGGGTTCTTTTCCGAAAAGAACCTTGTTTGTAAAAAATTTTAAGGTGTCATTTTTTTTAAAATCTTCCATGGACATGCCCAGAGACTTTGCCATATCTGCTTTATCTAAAATATCCTGTTTGAGATATAAAACCTCATCAGAATCATTTACATCATCAAACAGAGCCGTTATGGCGCCTTTATAATCAATGCCCGCTTGAATACAGACTTCCCGAAATTCTGTGACAGCATATTGCCTGGACAACACCCCTTTATATTTTACCTTGCCGCCGTTTGATTCAACCGTATCCGCCAGGCCCTGTCTTTCTGCAAGGGTCAACAGATCAAGGCTTCCCCGCACCGACTTTCCATCATGACTCTCCGCCAGACTAAACCGAATACTTTGGCGGGGGATATCATATTGTTGAATCATCTCAAAAATCCGTGAAAGGATTTCCCCATTGCATGTGTTAAATACAATGGGAAGCATACTTGCCAGGTGAAAATCATACATCATGGGGGGGGGCGCTTTTTTATCCGCCATCTGGGCCAGTACGCTGCTGAGCTGATCATTGACTTCCAGATTGGCCACGATTCGGGGGGAAACACTTTCCATGGACAGATACAAAATTTTCATCAGATCACTCACCTGGGGCAGTCCGAAACAGGATGTTTTCCATTTTTTAAACGCGAAATTTGCCGCATCCAGCCGCAGCATGCTCAGATCCATGCTCAAATACCAGGAAAAATCATCGGCAAGCATGGCAAGCCCTTTGTATGTAGCTGTATTTAAGTCAACCTGGACATGGCTGAAAGTGGTAAGCGCCCTGATTTCTTCGCCAAAAACAATTGAATCATATTGTTCGTAAATTCCGGCAAACTCCGCAGCTTGAACCGGGTCTATTCCAATGGCTGCCAGCAGATCTTTCCGTGTGTCAATCCCTGGTTTAAAAATATATGGCGTATGCCGGGTTTCCTGGGTCAAAGATTTTATAAAAATATCATCTAAAGAAACATCCGTATTTTTTTTAAAATAATCCCTGAAACTAACAATGTGCCGGTAATCTTCATCTAACAGCATCTGATCATTTTTAATCTTGTTAAAAATCGATAACAGGCTGATAACTGCTTCCGGCAGATTGCCGGGTTTCAAACAATCGTTTATTTGCGCAACTTTTTCCCTGTGGCTGAGATTTGCATAATCACTTGTCCGGGGCTTTCTTCTGAAAATAGTAAATAACGGAAACGGCCGGGGCCGGAAAACCTGATCAAAATCACCATCAGCCAGGCGCGCCTGATACTGGGTTTTTGAAAATATGTAAAAACAGTCTCCTGCTTCATCATCGCCATCAAGATATGCCTGGAATATCGGATTGTCGATATCCACATGATTGAGTACAAAATCCGCCATGGAAAAGTATTTTTCCATCATTTCAGCAAATTGCTGATTTGTTCCAAATGATCCGTGGATTTTGTCACGAACAATCTGGGAGAAAAAACCGTCATTAAACCGGTTTTCCGCCACCCTGCAGGCCGGCAGCAGGTGCAGACCGCGAACCGCCGGAAAATATCTGTTTAAAAACCTGTCTAAGGTGGTAAGCGTTTTTTCACCACCACTCCTTACACTGTCGGCATAGGCAATGGCGACTGTTTTTTGCTCAATTCGCGATAAGGGATCGGACGGCACATAGCTTTCATCCCTGGCCTTGATTTGCCGGGGCTTGTTTTCCCAGACCTGTTTTAACTTTGCAATCCAGTAATCAGAAATTCTTTCAGCCAGATCACCATATTCGTTGCCTGGATATATATCGGTAAAGGTTTTGGCAATGGCTTCCAGTTTTTCTCCCGCCAGCGGCTCCCATTTTTTTGTTTTCTTGTTCATTTTTTCCCTTTCGGCTTTGAATAAAATTTATAGTATTCTATGGGCTGTTTTGCAAACATTTTAGCCTCCGTCTTCTCAACGTTAAATTTATTGTTTGAAAAATTCTTCACACAGGTTGCCTACCTGCAAACATGGCTATATTACCTGAATAAAAATTCCATCCATTCTTCTCTGGATTTTTGCAGGCGAACCCGCTAAAATAATTCTATGAAAGTTTTCTTTGCATTTCTATTGCTTGTCTTTCTTGCGTTTAGCGGATATCACCTGTCATTTCGAAAATTCAAGGTACCGCTGTTTGCACGCAAATTTTATCTGACCGGTCTGGAATTTCTTTTTTTGGGGCTTTTGCTTGGCCCGCAATTTTTAAATATACTCGATGAAAAAACATGTGAGGGACTTGCACCCGTCACAGCGCTGCTCCTCGGCTGGATCGGCATGCTGTTCGGATTTCAATTTGAATTATCCAACTTAAAACGTTTCCCTTTCATATTTTTTGAAGCAGCCCTCCTTGAAGGCCTCCTGACATTTATAATTGTTTTTTCAGGCATATATATTTCGCTTCCGTTTTTGATTGAACTTCCAGAGCATTTAAAAATTTGCGTTTCACTTGTCCTGGCCAGCGCTGCGGCATGTACCGCACAAACGGGTCTGGCGTTTGTATCTAAAAAAAATATCGGAAAATATCAGGCCACCATAAAGCTCTTAAAATACCTTTCCAGCATAGACGGCCTGATTTCCATGCTGGCATTGCTTTTCTTATTTATATATTTCCCCGCACGAGATTCATCAGCAATACAAAATGCCATATTGGGATCGGACACGTTCATCGCCGCTGCTTGCTTTGCCGGTATTATTGTTTTATTTAATCTTTTTTTGATTCATCGGAAAAATCAAAACGAACTGGCAATGATCATCATCGGCATGACTATTTTTATCAGTGGATTTGCATCTCTAATGCATTTTTCCCCCCTGGTTGCCAGTTTTTTTGTGGGCATTTTGCTGGTAAATTTAACCCCTGAAAAAGAAAAAATTTTTGCTACTTTGGCCAGCATAGAAAAACCGGCATATCTCCTGCTCCTGGTTTTTCTGGGCAGTACCTGGCATATTGAAAGCATTTGGATTTTCGGCATTGCCGCAGGGTATTGCCTGCTGCGATTTTCAGGAAAAATGATCAGCGGAGCGGTAATACCGGAGTTGGGAACAAATATGAAAATCTATCCGGCCAATATCGGTTTTGGGCTCATTGAGCAGGGGGGGCTGCCCCTGGCAATTTTGTATGATTTTCAGCAGGAATGTATCTTTGAAGTAACCGGCTCTGTTGTGGGGGTGGCCTTGCTATCAATCATTTATAATGATCTTTTGAACCCGAATTTACTTAAACTGCTTTTTAAAAAAGAAAATTAATGACAAGCGGACACTCAAATAGAGACAATCTGATCTCATATATGATGATTCTCGTGTTAATGGGTCTTTTCGGACTTTGGATGAAAGGGATTCATATTGAATCCGGCAGGCAGCAGGCCGGAATGATCATTTTTTCCCTCGGCTTTGTGATGCTGTCCGCATATGTGATTGCCCAGATTGTCAAAACCATAAAACTACCATTAATTACCGGATATATTTTTGCAGGTATACTTGCCGGGCCCTATGTAACCGGTTTTTTGAGCATGGAAATGGTTGACCGGCTTTCACTGATTAATGATCTGGCACTCAGTTTCATTGCTTTGACGGCAGGGGGAGCGCTTAAGCTTTCGTCGATCAGCGGGCAGGTTAAATCCATTATGTTAAATATCGCCTTAATGGCAGTGATCGTGCTGGGTGCCGTGATGCTGCTGATCATTCATATAAGCCCATATTTTAATTTCATATCCGGTTTTAACCCTGTTTCATTATTCATATTTGCCATGCTAATTGGCGTCATATGCATTGCCCGGTCACCGTCATCGGCCATTGCGGTGATCAATGAATGCAAGGCCAAGGGGCCTTTTACGGGAATGGTCCTGGCGGTAACGATTGTGACGGATGTATTGATTATTATTATTTTTACCATGGCACTGGCAGCGGCAAAAATCTTGATGTCCGGGGAAGGCGCTATTCACATAACCGAAATTTCCGGTCTGCTGGTGGAAATCACCGTTTCCTTACTTGCGGGGGCATTGCTGGGCTGGGCCATATCCGCCTATATCGACCGAATCAGACATGATTTTTTATTGTTTTTACTGTTCATCGCCTTTGGCGTGGCCCGTTTGTCTTTGTGGACAAGTCATATTATGGAGGTTCAATATGACATATCATTGCATCTGGAACCGTTACTGATTTGCATGAGTGCCGGGTTTTTTGTTCAAAATTTTTCCCGATCCGGATCATATTTTCTTGAGAGCTTAGAGCGGATGTCGCTTCCGATTTACGCGCTGTTTTTTTCAATCGCCGGGGCATCGCTTAATTTTAATTCCCTGATGCTTTGCTGGCCCCTGGCAGTGTGTATCGTCATACTCCGGATGGCCGGGATATTTGGCGGCAGCTGGCTCGCCGGAACCATCAGCCATGATCCGGCTGTTTTTAATCGCAACGCATGGATGACATACATCACCCAGGCAGGGGTGTCCATCGGGTTAGCACAGATCGTTGCAAAACAATTTCCGGAAATCGGCATGCATTTAAATACGGTTGTTCTTGCGATCATTGCGATCAATCAGATCATCGGGCCGGTTACGTTCAAAATAGCGCTGCACCGTGTGGGTGAAACCGGCAGGCGATAAAAGCCGAACGCAGACCCCATTTATATCTTTGAAGAGGAGATGATCATTCTATTATTAACCATTTTACTGATTCCCTTATCCCTGTTTATCGGAATTGCTGCCAGCGCCATCGGTTTTACCGCCTGGCCGTTGATTGTCCCGATTTTATTTATTCTGTGCGGGTTTGATCTGTATCTTGCTATCTTTTCAAGTCTGCTGGTGGATTGCGGCAATGCCCTGGTCATGACGCTGATTGCAATAAACCAGCGCCAGATTGATATCCGGCGGGGCTTTGTGCTGACCGGATTCGCCCTGATATGGATTATTGCGGGCATTTTATTTGGTACAACGTTTATCCCCGATAATGAAGCGTTTTTCAGAGGATCGGCTGGGATTGTCACAATTATCATTGGAACCATATTTATTTTAAAGGGAATAAAAAAAAACAGGCAAAAAAAGAATAATACAAAACCCCATCAAAACACCGGCAACAAATTCAGCAATCCTTCAAAACACCGGCAGCACTTTATTTATTTAGGAGTGGCCATCATGGCATTTCAGGTCGGGTTGTTCGGAATCGGCGGAGGGATGGGATATGCAATTTTCCTGATGTTGTTTATGTCGTTTCCTGTGTTAAAAGCAACCGGCACGGCAATGATGATGACATTTTTTTCCACTCTGTTTGCCGCATGCGGTATATTTTTTCAAATCCCCGACGGGTTGTTGGGGCAACCGACAGTTCAACTTCTGGCACCTATGATGGTTGGATTGTCGATGATCGGAACAGCCATTGGCGCGAAAATCGCCTATTCCTTATCAGAACAAAAAATTAATTTTTTAATCGGGAGTATTGTTATTTTAGCGGGCTTGCTGGCAACGGCACAAAAATACATTCTGCAAATTATTTCATGAAGCTAAAGACCGGCAAAGCGTTTTTTCAAAAAAATCATTGAATGTATCGATATAGGGACAGGGGGGATAACCAACCACCAGACCGGCAGCTA
>JAOZOL010000151.1 GCA_029933295.1 Desulfobacterales bacterium
TCCTTGACTTCATCTTTAAAAATCTTATAAATAAAAAGTTTATATTTGTTTTTTAAGCTTACGCCCATACGCCCAGCACAGATTGATCTTATTGATATTTATATAAAACTTTTAAAATGATCATTATATATGAAAAAAATAATCAGACAAATAACCCTTAACGCGGCACAAACCGCATTTGAAAATAAAGAATTAAATACCAGCGAGTTCTCCTCATTCACCATTGAAGAACCAAAAGTTGCCTCCCACGGCGATCTGGCGACCAATTTTGCCATGGTCAACGCCAAAGCTCAGAAAATGGCGCCACGAAAAATCGCTGAAATCATTATTCGTTATATAGATGCAACTGACAGCATTATTGAAAAAACAGAAATTGCCGGCCCCGGATTTATCAACTTTTTTATCCGACCTGCAGCATGGTATCCGGTATTGGAAAATATCTGCCAACAGGATACTGAATATGGATTTTCCGATATCGGAAACGGGCAGACTGTCCAGGTGGAATTTGTCAGCGCCAACCCAACCGGCCCGCTCCATGTGGGACATGGACGCGGTGCCATTGTGGGCGACAGTGTGGCATCAATTCTGACAGCCTGCGGATATGATGTGAAACGGGAATATTACATCAACGATGCCGGCAAGCAAATCCAGACTCTGGGAATTTCCGTATTCCTGCGCTGCAGGGAACTCGATGGCCAGACCATCGATTTTCCGGAAGACGGCTATCAGGGAGATTATATATCCGATATTGCAAAAAATCTTTGCAAAGAAAAAGGGGACTGGATCTTTAATGTGGGCGAAGAAGACGCTGTTGCTTTTTGTTCAAAATTTGCCGCAGATAAAATGATCATCGAAATCCGAAATGTTTTAAACACACTGGGCATCAAATTTGATAACTGGTACAGTGAACAGGCGCTGGTTGATTCCGGAAAAATAAAATCCGTCATTGAACAATTTAAACAATCAAATATCATCTATGAAAAAGATGATGCCCTCTGGTTTAAAACAAAAAAATTCGGTGATGAAAAAGACCGGGTGGTTGTCAGAAATAATGGCCGGACCACTTATTTTGCGTCCGACATTGCCTACCACCAGGATAAACTGGACCGGGGGTTTGACCGGATTATAGATGTGTGGGGCGCAGACCACCACGGATATATCCCGAGAATCAAGGCATCCATCAAGGCATCCGGCAGGGATGAAAACCAGTTTGTCGTGATTTTAACCCAGCTTGTCAATCTTCTCCGCAAAGGGATCCCCGTATCCATGGGAAAACGTTCCGGGCAGTTTATCACATTAAAAGAAGTCATGGATGAAGTCGGGCGTGATGCTGTCCGGTTTATATTCCTGACCCGGCACTATGATAGCCCTTTGGATTTTGACCTGGAAATTGCCAAGCAAAAAACCAATGATAATCCAGTGTATTACGTTCAATACGTACATGCAAGGATATCCAGTATCATCAAAAAAGCAGCTGATGAAAAAGGGATAACAGATATTACATTTAATGATGATGCAGTTGCAATGCTTAAAGAATCTGAAGAAATTCAACTCATTAAACATCTTGCCCGGTATCCGGAAACGATTATTGCAAGCGCTGAATCCATGGAACCGCACCGAATCGCATTTTACTTAATGGCACTTGCAGCGGATTTTCACGCATACTATAATAAACACCGGGTACTCACCGAAGATACAACCCTTGCCGCCGGACGCCTGTATCTCGTAAAAGCAGTACAAACAGTCATCCGAAACGGCCTGACACTGCTCGGCGTTTCAGCGCCGGACGTAATGTAATTTAATATGGAAAAACAGACATCCAAACAGAAAAAACTGCCGTTCCCCAAAAAACCGGTGCCGGTTATCATCATCCATAATAGAAATTTTTTCAGATGGCTAATTTCCAGCTTTATGGTCTGCGGATGCATGTTTGTCCTTGGCGTTCTTGTGGGCAGAAATACCGCACCGGTTTCTTTTGATGTGGACAGTCTGGAAAAAAAACTGATCAATCTTCAGGACAGCGTTTTAAAAAAGGAAAAACAAAACAAGGACATTGACATTGCGGCTGATCCTGCCCCTTTCATTGAGCATGTTAATATTATCGACACGCTCAAAGACGAGGGGGAAAAGCCCCAGGTGTATGAACAATATGTTCCGCCGGTCTTAACTCCCAAATATACAAAAACACCTCCCCCAAAACAACAGCCAAAACGCAAAGCCACAAAGCCTGATCCGAAGCCGAAGCCGAAGCCGAAAAAAAAGATTGTCCGTTTAAATCCGGTTAAAAAATCCAAACCCGTCATTGAAAAAAAAATAAAAGCTGAAGTTAAAAACAAAATCAAAGAACCTCCTGAGCGGAAAATCCCGGACACCGGATACGCAATTCAGGTGGCATCATTGAAAAACCAGCAAAAAGCAAAAAGCTTAACAAAAAAATTTAAAAAAAAGGGGTACCCTGCATTCTGCCAGTCTCTGGCAATTAATGGAGAAATGTGGCACCGGGTAAGGCTTGGCCCATATCCGGACCGGTCTTTGGCTGAAAAGGATCAGCATCGATTAAAAAAGGCCGGTGTTGATTCGATCGTATTGCCTCTTGACCGGTGATATTCATTTAACGATTAAAGGAACACCATCATGAAAATTTCAAAACAAGAAGTCCTGCATGTCGCGGGACTGGCGCGGTTAAACATCGATGAGGCCATGATTGATATGTTTGCCGGCCAGTTGGGTGACATCCTCGAATATGTAGAAACACTTGACCGCTTAGATACAACAGATATTCCGCCGACATTTCATGCCGTGGATATATCCAATGCCTTTCGGGAAGACCGGATTAAACAGCATCTTGACAAAAATGAAGCCGTAAAAAACGCACCGGAAGAAGAAGACGGCCATTTTATCGTTCCCAAAGTGATTGAATAACAAGGAGCAGAATTAATGGACCTGCATGCACTGACCATCCACGATGCACATGAATTATTAAAAAATAAAAAAATTTCCGCAAAAGAACTTGTGTCATCGGTCATCGATAGGATCGAAACCGTTGATCCCGTTGTTGATGCTTATATAACAATAACAAAAGAGATCGCATTAGCCCAGGCGGAGATTGCTGACAAAACCATTTCATCCGGCAAGATGAAAAAACTTACCGGTATCCCCATTGCCATTAAAGATCTGATCTGCACAAAAGGGGTTCCCACAACCTGTGCTTCAAAAATTCTTGAAAATTTCACGCCCCCCTATGATGCCACGGTCATGGAAAAATTGAATGCTGCGGGTGCGGTCATGGTCGGCAAGGTGAACATGGATGAATTTGCCATGGGCTCATCAACGGAAAACTCCGGTATAAAAATCACAAAAAACCCCTGGGAACAATCCCGTGTTCCCGGAGGTTCAAGCGGAGGATCAGCGGCAGCGGTGGCAGCGGACATGTGCCTGGGGGCTCTGGGCTCTGATACCGGCGGCTCCATCCGGCAGCCAGCCTCCCATTGCGGAGTTGTGGGCGTTAAACCGACCTATGGCAGGGTTTCCCGGTTTGGTCTGGTGGCGTTTGCCTCTTCACTGGACCAGATCGGACCGCTCACAAAAGATGTCAGAGATGCCGCCATATTGTTAAATGCAATCTCCGGTTATGATGCCAAAGACTCAACTTCCGTAGACACGGACACACCCGACTACCACGCTTTGTTGTCAGATGATGTAAAAGGATTAAAAATCGGCATCCCAAAAGAATACCACACGACAAAAGGGGTATCTGCTGATGTATTATCCGCCGTTCAAAACGCCATGGCGGTTTTTAAAAACGCCGGCGCTAAACTGGTGGATATTTCTTTGCCCCATGCCCAATATGCCATTGCCGCCTATTATTTAATCGCACCTGCGGAAGCAAGCTCCAACCTTGCCCGGTATGACGGCGTTAAATACGGATTAAGAGATTCCGGGCCCGGCGGATTGATTGACATGTACAAAAACACCCGCTCCATCGGATTCGGCCCCGAAGTGCAGCGACGTATTTTACTGGGAACCTATGCCCTGTCCGCCGGATACTATGACGCCTATTACAAAAAAGCATCACAAATCAGAACCCTTATCAAAAGGGATTTTATGCGCGCATTTGACGCCTGTGATCTCATTCTTGCACCAGTGGCGCCCACACCGGCATTTAAAATCGGAGAGAACATTGATGATCCGTTAAATATGTATCTAACTGATATTTTTACCCTGTCCGCCAATCTGGCCGGAATACCAGGTTTATCCGTTCCCTGCGGCTTTTCCGAAAGCGGCCTGCCCATCGGATTGCAGCTCATGGGCACCTATTTTGATGAACAGAGAATCTTAAATGCAGCGTATTTTTTTGAACAGGCCACCGACTTTCATCATAAAAAACCGCGATTGAAAATTTTATAAAAGATAACCTCGTAAAAAATCAGTTTGTGATGGCAAAGAAAAAAGTTCAAATTCAAGGCGCGCGAATATCGAGGAATGAGACGTACTTATTGTACGTTGAATGACGAGATATGAAGCGCAACACAGAAGTTGGACTTTTTGCGAAGCCATCATAGAAAGGAATCAAGATGAGCATAATGCCGGAAGGTGAAGACTTAAGAAAAGCGGTGAAATGGATCTCTGAAATTATAAAAACTGATCCGGATAAACCCATCGGGGATTTAATCTCAGAAGCGTCGTTAAAATTTGACCTGCCCCCCAATGACGAAGAATTTCTGATCAGATGCTTTATAAAAAAAACCGAAGACTGCGATTAATTACTTATGATGATGCAAGGAAACCATTGTGTCACAGATTAAAATCCTTCCGGAAATTCTTTCCAACAAAATTGCTGCCGGTGAGGTTGTGGAACGACCGGCTTCTGTTGTCAAGGAGTTGATCGAAAACGCCATTGATGCCAAAAGCACCCGAATTCACATTGAAATCGGTCAGGGAGGACGTTCTCTTATACAGATTTCCGACAACGGCATCGGCATGGGACATGACGACGCGCTACTTGCCATAGAGAGATATGCGACAAGTAAAATACATAACGCCGCCGACCTTTATGCTATCAACACCCTTGGTTTCAGGGGCGAAGCATTGCCCAGCATCGCGTCGGTTTCCAAATTAACACTTATTACAAAGGATTCGGCTTCTGTTTCAGGAACAAAAATTTATGTTGAAGGCGGAAAAATCAAAACCGTTTCAGACACCGGAGCGCCCCAGGGAACATTGATATCCGTGAATCATCTGTTTTTCAACACCCCGGCCAGGCGAAAATTTTTAAAAACCGTTAACACGGAAATGGGACATATTGTCGATGTGGTATCATGCTGTGCCCTTGCCCGGCCGGATATTCAATTTAAGCTGACCCACAACCGCAAAGTCATCAAAAACTGGCCAAAGGCAACCCATTCCATGGACAGGGTGATTGATGTGCTGGGCAATGATTTAAAATCATCCATGTACCCATTTGATTATAAAGATGCGTATCTGTCTTTATCCGGCTGGACCTCTGATCCTGCAATCACCCGAAGCACATCCCAAAAAATCTTTTTATTTATAAATGGACGATTAATCAGGGATCGTGGGATTCAGTACGCTATTTTTGAAGGGTACAGAGGCCGGATCATGAAAGGCCGGTTTCCCGTTACTGTATTGTTGATAAACCTTGACCCGGATCAGGTTGATGTGAATGTTCACCCCACCAAGCACGAAGTCCGGTTTGCCAGACAAAAGCAGGTGTATGAAGCTGTTAAATCTGCAGTATTAAACATATGGAAAACACCCCAGCAAAAAAAATGGCCATATTCCGAAACGCCGGCAACAGAGATCAAAGATAATCAGGACCTTTTATTTAACCGGCCAGAAAGAAGAGATGACAAACCGGCGGCAACCGCTGATATGGATAAAACCGTATCAGAACAACCCCCTACAATTAAACCCGTTGACCCTGAAAAACCGCTGCATTTTCAGGAAGCCCCGGACACAACACAAGACACGCCACCCCGCAATCAGGATTTATCTTCGCCTTTTAAGCATGCTCCTGACGACATATCCCAATCCGCAAAAATACCGTCCCGTGCACCGGCATCCGAACAAGGCCGCCTGTGGGAAAAAAAGAAATTTTCAGATACAACGGTCATCGGCCAGTATCATAATACCTATATTCTATGCGAGGGGGATGGGGC
>JAOZOL010000152.1 GCA_029933295.1 Desulfobacterales bacterium
TTGACGGAAAATTCAGGAAGTCTCATGACTTATCCCCCGAATGTTTTTCAACATCCTTTTTTTGAATAATTTCCACCTCTACATTGTCCTTTAAACGGTTTTGTCCCTGAATCACAACCTGATCCCCTTCGACCAGGCCGGCTAAGACTTCCACCAGATTTCCCTGGGAAATTCCGGTTTCGATATTTTTTATATGGGCTTTTCCTTCTTTAGCCACATAAACATAATAGCTTCCGGTCCCCGGCATTTTATTCAAGCCCTCTCTTCGAATTATCAGAGCCGCTTTTTTCCCGAAATAAAGCCTCACATGTACAAACATGCCGGATCGGAGTTGCATGTCATTGTTTTTGATATGAACTTCCGCTTTGATGGTGCGCGTCATGGGATCAGCCGTGGGATAAATGAGCGCCACCTTTCCCGAAAAAGTTCGGTCAGGACAGGCATCGACCATAAACGTCACTTCCATCCCTTCCCGGATATTGGGAAATTCTATTTCCGGCACCGTTAATTCTACCTTGAGTATCTTCTCGTTAGATATTCTTAAAACCGGGGCCTTGCTGTTTGACATATTCCCGGCATCCACAAACCGGTCGGCCACAATTCCTGACTGGGTGGCGTAAATATCATGATCCCGGTAAAGGACATTGAGTTCCTTTAACGCAGCCTGTGCCTCCTTGAGCCGGGCTCCGGCTACATCCAATTCTGCCTGGATGTGATCAAGCTTCTGTTTCGGGAGCGCCTTTGATTTATACAGATTTTCAATGCGCTTGTAATCTTTTTCCAGCACATTGACTTGGGTCTGTGCCACTTCCACCGCAGCCCGTCCCCGGTTTAAGTGTGCCGCGATTTGATCTTTTTCTAAAGAGGCGACCAGTTGACCCTTTTTTACCCAATCACCCTTTTCTACGAAAATCTCTTCGATTATTTTTCCCGGCACCTTGGCGTACAGAGCAGCCGATTGTATGGGTGCAAGGTTTCCGGTGACATCCGTGAACCAGTCCAATTCACCCCTTATTGCAGGGCTTATGGCCACAGGAATAATAGTTGTCTTTTCAACTTTTATTACCTCACGATGCTTGGCCCGCCATACATTAATAACAACAACGGCCAGGCAGGCCAGGATCAGCAGACCGACCACGACGGTGACTTTACTTTTCTTATTTTTTTCGTCGCTCATGTAAATATCTCCCTGTTTTAGTTTGATCCAATGGCCCGATCCAGCGTCGCCTTTGCAATCATGTATCCGTAAAGGGCGCTGTAGTAATTCATCTCCGCCTGGGTCAGAAAAGTCTGGGCGTCAAGCACTTCAGTGGATGTTGTCACCTGCTGCTGGTACTGCAGGTTGGTAATCCGGAAATTCTCTTTTGCCTGGGCCAGTGCTGTTTCAGCTGTTTTGATATTTTGACCGGCAACCATCAGTTTTTCACAGGCGTTCTTAACCTCCAGGCGAATGCTGTCTCGAATGCCGTCGATTTTTGCACTAAGGGCTTTCTTTTCATGGGTTGCTTTGCTGATGTCCGCACGGGTTTTGCCCCATTCAAAAAACTGCCATTGGGCCTGAGCGCCGATAATCGTGTTATGACTGTTTCCAAAATCATTGTCCGTTGCGCCTGAATTATGACCGAGTTGTTCGTAACGCCCGGTAAGATAGACTTTCGGATAGTAATTGCTTTGGGCCATCTTCACGCCAAGACCGGCCTGGGCCAGTGCTGTTTCAAGCTGTTTTAATTCCGGCCGATGTTTCATGGCATGGTCATAGAGATCAGCAATATCGTAATAAACGGGTGAAGGGGGAGCAATCTCCATAATGGTTGTTTTATCAGTAATATCCCGTTTTAAAATAATATTAAAAGCAGCCACCGCCACATCCAGATTGCTTGCCGCACTGACCCGGTTCTGCCGGGCATGGGCCAGGGCCACCTGGGATCTTAACAAGTCGTTTTGAGGGATAAGCTCCTGATCATAAAACTGCTGGGCATCCGCGACATGTCCCTCAAGCTGTTTAACCGCCTCATCAGACACGCCCAGATATCGTTTTGCCAGCAAAATATTAAAATATCCGACCTTGACATCCCTGGTAACATCCATCACAGCCTGGTCTTTTTCGATATCTGACATCCGAATGCCCAGTTGGGCGATTTTGCGGCGAGTGGTCAGGGCAAAACCGGTAAATAACGGCTGGACGATACTGACATCCCATGCAAAACGGTCATGTTTCCACATGTCAAATTTTGACGCACCGGCCGGTGGAATATCATACATGATATACGGCGTGTCCTTAAAATGCATATAGGTGTATTCGGCGGACAATTTCGGAAACAGGTCGGCTGTTGCGCTTTTTTCATTTTCCATTGCCGCCCGCTGTTTTTCAACTGCCTCCTGAATCAGCGTATTGTCGTGTATGGCCTCTGAAACAGCAGTTTCCAGGGAGAGGGGGATTTCCTGTGCAGCGCATGGATTTGCCATGAAAAACATTATAAAAATAAAAATCATCTGCCCTGTAAATCGGGCAGTTACCTTTAAAATATGGCATAATTTTGTCTTAATCACGATCATCTCCCTTTGGAAATAAAACGCCTTCAAAAAAAATTTTCTCAATAACGGAAATATTTTCCGCAAACGGATGCTTCTCCGGATCATCCAGCCAGTGGAAAAGAAATGAATTAACGATGCTGCTGAGAGAAATTGCCAGGTGATACGGATCAAGACGACGATATAAACCCTTTTCAATCCCCTCGCTAAATGCATCGCTCAGCTTGTTTAATATATCATCATAATATGCCTGAAGCTCTTTGGTGAGTGTTGCCCTGAGGTTAAAATTCCCGCCAAATGCTTCTACAAAATAAAGACGGATTGCACCGGCATTGGCCATGAACAGGTCGCCCTTTATTCGGATATATTTTTTGATTTTATGATGACTTTCACCCTTTTCTTCAAAAATTTCGGCAAGGGTAACATGAAACCGCTCTGCGATATCAATCAAAAGGGCATTGTAGAGATCTTCTTTGTTTTTGAAAAATTTGTAAAGGGTGCCGATGGCAAACTCGGCATGATGAGCGATTTCATGCATGGAAACATTGGGATATCCTTTTGCCGAAAACAGCTCCAGGGCCGCAGACAGCATCATGGCCCGGTGGCGCAATCTGTCTTTTTCCCGACGTGAGAGTTTAATTTTCTCTTCGCTCATTGATATCCTGAGAAAAAAATGGTTTGACAAAATGACGTTAAATTATAAAATATGACGTATTATGTCAATAATATAATTTCGTTTAGGATAACTTCTCAGGAAAGTCTAAAATGAACATTTTAGAAAAAGCCGTGTCCGAGAAAAGAACAACGCTTTCGGAATACGAATCAAAACAGATTTTGTCCGATTATCAGATCCCGATCACCCGTGAACTGCTGGTGCATGATGAAAAAAATCTCATTATTGCCGCCAAAAAAATCGGTTATCCGCTGGTGTTAAAAGGATGCGATGCCAGAATCGCCCATAAGACTGAAAAAAATCTGATTCGAACAAACGTTATCAATGAAAAAGAGGCAATAACAGCATTTAATGATATTCAATCCTGCATGAACAAAAACAATGCCGCCGTTATTGTCCAGGAAATGATTATCGGAAAGCGGGAACTGGTCGCAGGTATGATCCGCGATCAACAATTCGGCCCTTGTGTAATGTTTGGCATCGGCGGAATATTTACGGAAATTTTCAATGATGTCACCTTTCGGATCGCTCCGATAACAAAAAAAGACGCCCTTGAAATGATGGACGAAATCCGGGGTAAGCGGATACTGGAATCTATTCGCGGGATGAAGGCCGCAGACCGTGAACAATTAAGTGATATCCTGATTAGCATCGGACAAATCGGCATTGAAAACAAGATGATTTGCGAGATTGACATCAATCCTATTATCATTTCAAAAGGAAGGGCCGTTGCTGTGGACGCAATGATCGTTCTCAAATCTTGATATAGAAAAAGGCAATGATGGAAAAAACACATAAACTGGTAGAGCAACTGGATGCGATTTTTCACCCTGAATCGGTTGCGATTATCGGACTTCCAAGGGGATTTAAGGCGGGCAAACTGTTTCTCATGGCCCTGCTGGATTTAAAATATGCCGGCAGGATTTACCCCGTCCATCCCAAAGCAAAAGAGATCGACGGGCTTAAAGCATATCAGAGAATTGACAAAATTCCCGGAACCGTTGACCTGGCAATCATCCTGGTACCACACCACCAGGCACTTCCGATCGTCAAAGCATGTGCTGCCAAAGGTGTCAAAGGAGCAATACTTTTCACCGCAGGGTACAAAGAAACCGGAACAGATGAGGGACGCAAACTGGAAGAGGCCTTGACCCATGTGGCTAAATCTTCAGGTATGCGGCTTTTTGGTCCGAATTGCATGGGGCTGTATGTGCCGGAATCCGGCATCTCCTTCTTTCCCGGGCTTTCAAAAAAATCAGGGCCGGTGGGATTTATCTCACACAGTGGGTCGCTGGCCAATATACTCGGCAGAATTGCCCCGCAAAAAGGGATTTACTTTACCAGCGCCGTGAGCCTGGGAAATGAATGCGACATTTCCAGCGCTGACATGCTGACCTATTTGGGAAATGATCCAAAAACCCGTGTAATTGGCGCTTATCTGGAAAACATCCGAAACGGGCCTTATTTTTTAGAGGCCCTGAAAAAAGCGTCTGAAAAAAAGCCAGTCCTTCTCTGGAAAGTCGGCTTAAATCCTGAAGGACAAAAAGCCGCCACATCTCACACAGGCGCCCTGGCAAGTCAGAGGCATATATGGGAAGCGGTCATACGACAGGGGGGCGCTGTTTCTGTTAAAGGATTTGATGTTCTCACAGATGCCCTGATGGGGTTTTCCATGCTGCCAGACAATATCGGTGATCGAATCGCCATTTTGTCAGGCCCCGGAGGGATGGCTGTGGCGGCGGCCGAAGCTTGCGGTGACGAAGGATTAAAACTGGCAAAACTCTCAGACAAAACGCGTTTAGAATTATCCGATTTTGTTCCGCAAACCGGCACCAGCCTTTCAAACCCGGTGGATGTCGGGCTGACCGCCTCTCTGGAAATGGAAATTTATATCCGGGCCGCGCGTGTCCTGGCGGCGGATCCGGGCGTGGATGCCGTGGTCGTAATCGGAGCAGGACTGGACCGGGAAACAAATGAATTATATACCAACTCCATGATTGGCGCACATCAGGAGTTTGGAAAGCCTTTTATCATAGTAAACATACCCGGGTTTGATTCGGATCTGGCCCAAACGTTTTGCCAGGCAGGAATCCCTTTTTTCGAAACAACGGAACGGGCCATGTCCGTTTATGCCATGGTGTGGCGATATCATGTCCGGCGCCGAAAAAAAGCTTAAAAGGAAATAAACATGCATATCGGAGTGTTTGCCGATATTGAGGGAAGCTTCGGCATATGGCGCATGCGCCAATGCCGGATGGGGACACGTGAGTGGCAATACGGTAGGGCCTGTCTATCTGAAGATGTCAATCATGTTATTTGCGGTGCATTTGACGGCGGGGCGTCAAAGGTCACCGTAAAAGACACCCATGAGATCGGATTCAACTGTTTGGTCAACAAACTCGATTCCAGAGCTGATTATATCGGCGGCCATTTTATCAAACCGTCCCTTTTCGGCAGGGTCACGGAGTATGACCTGGCCCTGTATGTGGCCATCTATGCCGCATCCGGGACAGACGGCGCCTTTTTCCCAAAAAGAATACATCCTTACCGCCGACTCCTTGTTTTTATCATGCGTCGCTACTTTGGCATAAAAACCACTTGTTTTACACCAAAACCAAACCCTGAAGGAGCGGCTGTCACATGAAAGGAAAAAACAATGAATGAACCCGTACTATACACTGTTGAAAATCAAATTGCCATTATCACCTTAAACCGGCCGGAACGGCGCAATTCCATTAATCAGGCGCTGCTGACCGGCCTCTATGATGCCATCGAAAAGGTTTCCAAAAACGACAATATCAGGGTGGCGATTATTACCGGAAACGGCAAATCCTTCTGCTCAGGCATTGACCTGGATGCCATTCTCACGGAAAACCTGTTTGATCCCAAAGGAGACGGCACGGACCTGCCGGATGTTTTTAGCGCATGCGAAAAGCCCATTATCGGTGCCATTAACGGGCATGCCATCACCGG
>JAOZOL010000551.1 GCA_029933295.1 Desulfobacterales bacterium
CCCTTTTTCACATACAGTAGTTAATCTAGCGGGTTGAAGTCCCGTCCGGGGAATTGTCCGTACACCCTGGTAGCATGAGGGAGCGGCGTCGTGGTAACATGGGGTCGTGAGTTCCCCTCCAGCAAGAAAGCAGGCCGGAGCTAAGACGGGGCAAGCCTGTTCTCTACTACTCTACCCTGTTTTTTGTCCAAACTTGTCATGGACATCCCCGTAATTGCTTATAGCTGCGGCAGATCCCTCCAACTGAGAACCTGGGCATTTTGGCGGGGCATACTCTGTTCTCCCCCATAGATCAAATAGCAGTCTTTACTTGTTATGCCGGAAAATTTTCTAAATTTTAAAAGATTTTTGAAAAAATCTTGATTTATAGTCGTGCCGGACTTAATCTCAACCGCGGTCAGTCGGCCGCCGTTATCGATCAGCAGATCAACCTCATTGCCACTGTTGTCCTGCCAGAAATAGATGTTGGGGTTGGCTCCCTGATGTCGCTTAATCTTCAGATATTCTCCAATAATAAAATTTTCGAATATAGCACCGCGAAGATAATGACTCGTTAATTGGGCTGGGTTGTTCAAACCAAGCAGGGAGCAGAGCAGACCGGTGTCGTAAAAGTAGAGTTTCGGGCGTTTGATAATACGTTTTTTGAAATTCCTGAAATAGGGTTGCAGAAAAAAAATAATAAAACTTGCCTCAAGTACCGAGAGCCAGCTTCGTACCGTTTTACCATCAATGCCGAGCTCATTGCCGATATTTGATAGATTGAGCAATTGCCCGGCTCGACCGGCGCAAAGTTGCATAAAACGTTGAAACACATTAAGATTACTGATGTTTTTTAACGACCGCACATCACGTTCCAGGTAGGTTTGCAAATAACTGGGATAATAATTTTCAGGGGAAATTTTGCGATCATAAATCGCGGGATACATGCCGGTATACAGAAGTTGATTGATATCGTTGTTTATAATTGTATTTTGTGGCAGCTCAATCAAAGAGAACGGCAACAGATTATTAACTGATACCCGGCCGGCAAGGGACTGAGTAACTTTTTCCATGAGGAGAAAGTTTTGCGAGCCTGTGAGAATGTAATTGCCCATTTTTTTTGTTTCATCAGAAATCTGCTGAAGATACGAGAACAGTTCCGGAACTTTTTGCATCTCGTCAATAATAGTACCCTTTTGGCCATGATATCTTAGAAACATCCTGGGGTCTTCAATGGCAGCCTGTCTGTCATCCGGATTTTCAAGGTTAACGTAAGAATAAGTCGGGAAGGTGGCTCTGACAAGTGTGGTCTTCCCTGACTGTCTTGGTCCGGTTACCGCTACTACCGGAAAGATTTCAGCCATTTTCACAATATGTTTTTGTAAGGTTCTGGTAATCATGCAAAATGCATAGCATATTTTAAATTGAATAACAATGTAATTTTTTACAGTTAAGGAATCTGATTCCCTAAATGTAAAGAAAAAAGAGAAAAAAGGGGGCCATGCTTGCTTTTGGTTAGCAAATATACCAAGGCGGGCTTGACGCCCGCAACCCAAATCAAGGTATCAGGATGTTCCGGCAT
>JAOZOL010000153.1 GCA_029933295.1 Desulfobacterales bacterium
ATTACACTTTCCGATCCAGGCTCCGATACTGCACCGCCTCTGAAATATGATCAATGCGGATTTCAGAATCACCTGCCAGATCAGCAATGGTTCTGGCGATCTTTAATATCCGATTATAGGCCCGGGCGGAAAGGTTGAGTTTATCCACTGCTGTTTCAAGCAGTTGCGAGGAAGGCTGGTCGATCAAACAAAACTTTTTGATATGACGGTTTTTCATCTGCGCATTGGTATAAATTTTCATTGATTTATACCGCCGGGTCTGAATATCCCGCGCTTTTGTGACCCGTTTTCGGATTTCGGCGGAAGTCTCCGCCGCAGATGATTTTATCAGATCGCGATAGGCAACCGGGGGCACTTCAACATGGATATCAATCCGATCCAGCAAGGGGCCTGAAATTTTATTTCGATACCGTTGAATCTGATGATATGAACACCGGCATGTTTGTCTGGTGTCCGTATAATATCCACACGGGCATGGATTCATTGCTGCAATAAGCATAAAACTTGAAGGATAGGTGAGCGTTGTCAATGCCCTTGATATGGTAACCCGCTGGTCTTCTATCGGCTGCCGCAGGGCTTCCAGGACTGTTTTTTTAAACTCCGCCAGCTCATCTAAAAAAAGAACCCCGTTATGCGCCAGACTGACTTCCCCCGGCCTGGGGATACTTCCCCCTCCGATCATGCCGGCATCTGAGATGGTATGGTGGGGAGACCTGAACGGTCTTTTTGTGACAAGGGCCTGGTCCTTTTCAAGCAGACCGGCAACGGAAAATATTTTTGTGGTTTCAATGGATTCTTCAAATGTGATGGCCGGCACAATACCTGCAAACCGTTTTGCCATCATGGTCTTTCCAGACCCAGGGGGGCCGATCATGATCAGATTATGCCCGCCTGCGGCCGCAATTTCCATAGCCCTCTTTACATGCTCCTGGCCGGCAACCTCTGAAAAATCGGATTTCTCGAAATAATTTTGAGTAAAAATTTCAAGCGGGTCAAACGATTCAGGGGGAATAACACAGGCTCCCCGGATATAATCGACCGCTTCGGCAAGGGTTTTTACGCCGATAACCGATATGCCGCGAACAACCGAAGCCTCCCTTCTGTTGTCATAGGGCACCAGAATTTTCTGATAACCTGATCGTTTGGCTTCTATGGCCATGGGCAGCGAACCCTTTACCGGCTTTATCCGGCCATCTAATGCCAATTCTCCCATCAACAAAAACCGGGAGGCTTTATTTTCCGGAACAACACCGGTTGCCGTAAGTATACCCAGAGCGATGGGCAGATCAAAGCCGGTCCCGTCCTTTTTAATATTTGCCGGCGCAAGATTAACTGTAATTCTATCATCGGGAAATGTATAACCAGAATTATGGATGGCGGCTTTCACACGCTCCTTGCTTTCCCTTACGGATATATCAGCAAGGCCCACCGTTGTATATGCGGGAAGGCCCTGTGAAATATCCACCTCGACCTCCATAATATGGGCATCAATCCCGACAACCGCGCTGGTTAACACTTTGGAAAGCAAACATCTCCCCCTTTACGGATAGGGTCCTGTAAAATGCATAGGGCTCGCTCAAAAATAAATTCAAGATAAGCCAATTTCAAAACGTCATCTAAGTCTCGATGTCGGCGTTGCAGTCCTCCTCAAAATGCTCACATACGTACATGCATGCTGCGCTTTTTCGTCGTCCTGCGCCTTGACCTCGAACCTGATCTGACATTTTGAAAATGACTTAGATGAAAAAATATAACAAAGCCGATAAAAGAGAACAATCAATATTATTTAACCTTCTTTTTTGGTATATCCCTTGAATCAATATAGGGTAAATTCGTCTTTATGGACTCTGACGCGACAATTTAGAAATTCCATTTGACAAATTCAACACCCTTGCCGTAAAATTAAAAAAATTTATAATAATTTTCATAAAAGAAGTTAAAAATGGCCGATAAATATTATTACATGTGGGAATTTGTCACCAGCGTTACGATTATTATCCTGGTTGCCGCCTATATTATTCATGACAGGTTGGAACTACGATATGATTCGCTGGATAAAAAAGAAAAACCATTGCGGTTAAACCGGCTAAACAGCATTATGATGTCTGTTCTTGGTATCCTTGCCTTTATAGGAGGCGGATGCTGGATCTATTATATTAAAACCCATAGAATTTATATCACTGAAGAGCTGATGGGTTTTCATACTTTTGTTCCCGCAATAATAATGGGAAGTATCGGTTTTTTGCTGATTGTTCTCAGTATCAAAAAACATATCTCTGCCGGAGATATACAGAACAACAAGCCGTAATATGGAATATAAACAGCGGACCCTTAAACAACCGGTTCATTTTAACGGTGTCGGCGTCCATTCCGGGGAAAAAGTCAATTTAACAATCAAGCCCGCACCGCCTAATTCCGGCATTAATTTCAAACGCGTCGATCTTCCGGCCAAACCCGTCATTAAAGCCCATTTCAATCGGGTTGTGGATACTAGTCTTGCCACCGTTATCGGAGAAAATGGGTGTATTGTATCAACCATTGAACACATCATGGCCTGTCTTGCCGGCCTTGCCATCGACAATGTTGTCATTGAGATTGACGGCCACGAAACTCCGATCATGGACGGCAGTGGTGCGGATTTTACGAAAATGATTAATAAAGCCGGAATCGTCGCCCAGGATGCCCCGCGCATGTATTTTGCCATTAAATCACCGATTAAACTTGAAAAAGACGGAAAATCAGTCGAGTTATATCCGGCCCGCAACTTTAAAATCACCTGTACCATAAAATTCGATCACAAGGCCATAAACACTCAAACCTTTTCAATCGATTTAACAGCAAAAACCTTTCAAGAAGAAATCTGCCGGGCCAGAACATTTGGTTTTTTACATGAAGTGGAATATATGAAATTCTATGGACTGGCAAAGGGCGGCTCCCTTGACAATGCGGTGGTCATTGATGAAAATGGCGTGATGAACGAAGGGGGCCTCAGATTTGCCGACGAATTTGTACGCCACAAAATTCTAGACTGCATTGGCGATCTTTCGCTTCTCGGAATGCCGATTCTCGGACATATTATATTGTACAAATCCGGTCATAATTTCAATCATGAATTTTTAAAAGAATTTTTTAACCAAAAGGCTTCTTGGGAAACGATGACTTTGGCAGAATTTGAAGCCCCTTTTAAAAACTAACCAGAATTACAGGCCATATAAAACCGGTTGCCGCACTGTTTTAGAAAAATTCCCTTAATCCACAGGAGTTAAAAAAACGAATGAAAACACCTATGCTTACTAAAATTTTTGCCGTGCTTTTATGTGTGGTATTATTTTTACCCTCGTTTTCTTTTGCAACAGATGCGAAACTGACCGAAATAGAAGTCTCCAATAACCGGGATGATCTCTTACTCTTCCTTAAAGTAGACGGGGCATTTAACAAAGAACTTAACGAAGCGGTATTAAACGGAATTCCGGCAACATTTTCATTTTTTATTACATTAGAGGAAAGCCGGACCCTTTGGCCGGACAAAATCATAACCGAATTAACCATAACCCATGAGTTAAAATATAATAACCTGAAAAAGCAGTTTATCGTCAAACGATCATGGGAAGACAGCAAACCCCTGACAACGGAATCTTTTGAAGATGCCAAAAAATTAATGTCGGAAATTAAAAGTTTAAAGCTGGTTTCCTTAAAAAAAATGACAAAGGGAGCAACATATCAGGTAAATGCCAAGGCGGAACTGGATAGAGTGGAATTGCCGTTTTTTCTTAATTATATTCTCTTTTTCGCCTCTTTGTGGGATTTTGAGACCGACTGGGCGTCATTTGAATTTATTTATTAAATTTCCAAACCCGAGAACTCGCTTTTGTGAAAAATATTCAAATCATAAAGCGCAACAGGTATAAAAAGCCTGTCAATGTAACGAAAACCGACCGCCGGCGGCGTAAGCGTGATTTTATTATTATCGGCATTGTATTTGCCCTGGTGTCGCTGTTGACCTTTTTAACCGTCAAAGCCTTACGGTTTAGCGGAGATATACCTGCAGCAAACATGGCATTGATGTTTATTCTTATTAACATCAACATGCTGCTGGTAGTGTTCCTTATTTTTCTTGTTTTTAGAAATCTGATTAAGCTGTTTTATGAACGGCGCCGCAAGGTTGAAGGGAGCAAGCTTCGCACAAAACTTGTGGCCACGTTTATCACACTGACGCTATTACCTGCCATTGTATTATTCTTTTTTTCACTCCATTTTATCACGGCAAGTATCGAATTCTGGTTTAAAATCCCCATTGATCAATCATTAAAAAATTCACTGGCAGTGGGCAGAAATATATATAAACTTGTTGAAGATAATAATACGTTTTTTTTAGACAAGGCGGCCTATCAAATTGCCAGCCGGAATCTATTATCGCCCGGCAATAAAAAAGAACTATTAAATTACACCCAGGTCGTTCAGCGGGCATTTAATTTAAATGTGGTAGAGGTTTATAGCGCCAACTTTAAGCAACTTACATATTCTGTTTCATCAAAGCTTGAGGATAAAGCCATCAAACCGATGAGTGCGGATGCCTTTCAAAAAGGAAGGGACATTGATTCCAATACCTGGTCGGTTTCCCAAAACGTTGGCGGCGGTGAATTCATCCGGAACATCTCTGCCATTCCGTTTGGCGCAAAAGGCAATAAAATAAAGGGGTTTGTCGTAATCAGCGTCCTGCTCCCGCCGGATCTGGCTAAAAATCTGGTGTCCATTTCCAAAGGTTTTGAAGAATACCAGCAAACAAAAATGTTAAAACAGCCCGTCAGGTTTACGTATTATATTACTCTGGCCATTGTCGGACTGCTGGTTGTTTTCTGCGCCATCTGGTTTGGCATGTATTTGTCAAAAAGTATCACCATTCCAATTATGGAACTGGCGGAAGGGACCCGGCGCGTTGCCGGCGGCGATTTAACCTATAACATCTCCGTTGTCGCAGATGATGAAATCAAAACCCTGGTTGACTCTTTTAATAAAATGACCCGGGATTTGCGTTTCAACAGAAAGGAGCTGGAACTTTCCGCTCATAAACTCTATGTTCAGAACATCGAAATTGAGGAAAGACGCCGATACATGGAAATTGTATTAAATAATGTGTCAACCGGGGTTATTTCCATAGATTCAAACGGACTGGTGGAAACCATTAACGATTCTGCTGAAAAAATGCTCGATTTAGACGCATCAACCATTACGAAAAAAAGCTATAAGCATATTTTAAAAAATCAGCACAAAGCGCTTGCGGATGAAATCTATGATCGATTCTGGAATAAACGGGAGGAAAGCCTTTCCCTATCATTGAACATGAAGATCGCCGGCAAGGCAAAAAGTTTTAAAATAAATTTCAACTCATTAAAAGATGATGCCGGACGTCAAATCGGCCTGGTGATGGTATTTGATGATATGACCGAGCTTGAAAAGGCACAGCGCATGGCAGCCTGGCGTGAAGTCGCACGCAGGATCGCCCATGAGGTGAAAAATCCTTTAACGCCGATATCCCTGTCCGCCCAGCGGCTGAAACGAAAATACAAACAGACCGTTGATGATCCGGTTTTTGAAGAATGCACCCAGACTATTATTGACCACACGGATTTGATCCGGAACCTTGTCAATGAATTTGCCGCATTTGCCAGATTTCCTACGGCAAATTTGGAGCCATGTGAATTGCCGCCGATCATTTCTGAAACCATCGCCCTGTATAAGGAAGGGCTCCCCAATATTGCATTTAATATCAATATTGCCGACGATATCCCTGTCATGAATCTCGATCGTCAACAGATCAAACAGACACTGATTAATTTAATCGACAATGCCATTGCTTCCATTCGGACCCGGGGGGAAATCAATGTCTCGGTCGAACACAACAAGACGAAAAAAATCATCAAACTGATTGTGGCCGATACCGGCACGGGCATTTCCGATATTGAAAAACCGTCTTTATTTGAACCTGATTTTACAACAAAAAAATCCGGCATGGGACTCGGACTGGCAATTGTGAACACCATTATTTCCGATCATAAGGGTAAAATCTATGTTGAGGATAATGAACCGCATGGGGCGAAGTTTGTTATTGAATTGCCGGT
>JAOZOL010000552.1 GCA_029933295.1 Desulfobacterales bacterium
GCCTTTAAGGGCCTATTTTGGTTGGATATTTTAGATTAAATAATTTATTATCAATTAGATGGTGCGGCCCGATAATCATATAGAAGGCGGCCACGGGAAGAGAATTGGTGAGGTGGTAAAATTGTCTTCAGAAAGGAGGTTATCGGATGAGATATTTTATTGGGTTGGATGTTCATTCCAACAACACGGTCATTGCGGTCCTGGATGAAAAAGGCAAACGCGTCTACAGCCGCAGAGTGAAAAATTTCATCAAACTTGTTTTAGAGGAGCTTGAGCCATTTAAGGGCAAGGTTCAAGCCATCGCGTTGGAATCTACGTTTAACTGGTACTGGATTGCCGATGGTTTGAGAGACCAGGGATATCAGGTCCATCTGGCTAATCCCTCAGCTAACAAGCAGTATGAAGGGATAAAGCACACCAATGACTTCAGCGATGCTTTTTTTCTGGCTGAGCTTTTGCGTTTGGGCATATTAAAGGAAGGTTATATTTATCCCAGAAGAGAAAGAGCCATCAGGGACCTTCTAAGAAAACGATTGATGTTAGTCCGGCAGCGAACCGCTCATATTTTATCCTTTCAGAGTCTTTATAACAGAGTCAAAGGATGCAGTTTTGGCGGAGTCATGTATGTCAAAAGACTTAAAGAAGATGAGATGGATGATTATTTTGAAGACGAAAATTTTGCTCTTGCGGCAAAGGCAAACATTGCTTCGATTCGCTTTCTAACCCAACAAATCGAAAAGCTGGAAAAGACTGTACTCAAGAAGATAGAGCTCTTACCTGAGTTTGAAAAACTCAAGACTGTACCGGGTATCGGTAATATTCTGGCTTTGACCATCATGCTTGAGACAGGAGATATCAGACGTTTCCCTAAAGTCGGAAACTATGTTTCCTACTGCCGATGTGTCCCGAGTGAAAGATCTTCCAATAAGAAAAAGAAAGGAGAAAACAACAGAAAAAACGGCAATAAATACCTTGGCTGGGCTTACGTGGAAGCAGCCAATTTTGCCAGGCGTTACTGCTCTAAAGCCAAACGCTTTTATCAGCGCAAATCAGCTAAAACCAATAACATAGTCGCCACCAAAGCCTTGGCTCATAAACTGGCCAGAGCCTCTTATTTCGTCATGCGGGATAGAGTCGACTATGAACCTGAAAGACTTTTCGGATAATACGGATGCGGCAGAGAACCGAATTTGGGGTTGGTACGAAACCACCGGCCTGATTGGACTCCTGCCGCATCCGCTTTCGTGAGTAAAATGTTAAAAAACTCTTTTGCCCATGTCATGAGCCACCCAGGGTTGGAACCAAACCACGGGTCTGTTATCCCATTCTCTTGGACATGTCATGGTACCGATTGTTTTCTGGGGCACCTTAAAGTGCCAGGGGCACCATCGTGCCTTGATCCCAATGGGCGACTGAAGCAGAAGATCCTGCATTCTTTCATCCTGAAATAACGGGCGCATTCGAGTCTTTAACATTAACTCACATAGTTACTGTAATGATAATATAATTAATTTGAATGATTCTGTCTATTCTCTTGACAGCCGCCTTCTAATGGG
>JAOZOL010000553.1 GCA_029933295.1 Desulfobacterales bacterium
TCCAAAAGCTGTTGCCGCCGACAACACCCCATTGTCCTTTTCAAGAAGAGCATCGACGGCATCCTGTTGTTCCTTTCTCAGCACACCGTTAAATTCAACATTAATCGATCGCCCATGATTGGTTTCATCAATTCTGTGCCATTTAACTTTGTATCCTTTTAACAGAAGATAAACATTTTCTTCACACCCGCGGGGCAGCGCCAAATAGTCCTCAAAATCCTCGGAACAGGAGATCACACGCGGCAATCCAAAAGTGGGTATTCTCATTGCCTGCTTTTTATAAAAATCCGGGTTTTTAAACGCTGCCAAGCGCTTCAACATATTTAATGCTTTTTGGCTGAATCCTGTTTTTTTGACATACAGCATTCCGGATGTAACGATTTCTACTGTTTTCGGAAAATCACGATGTTCTAATTTTATGATTTTTTTTATCCACGGTTTTTTACCCTCGCCTTCTTCCTCAGGATTAAGCATCCCCAGCTCATTTCCCTTGCTGAACTTTGTTGCAAAAGAAACCACATCCTCTTCAGAAAGCTTTTTTATATCAGATAAAAATTTCCATTGATCAGTATAAGGCACAAATTTTTTATCAACAAAAAGCGTATTGTCTTTTTTTCTGGCTGATTTCTGGAGCGGTAAGGCAATCAGGTTGCCAAGCCCGCCTGAGGGCATTGTATCCTGATTGGGAAACAGTCTGTCGTAGGATTTAAATGAGATCTCATGTCTTTTTCCCATTGAAAATGTCAGTAATGCTGTTCCAAATTTTCTCGCCATTGCAGCCGGTATTTTATTTTTAAAGAAAAACCACACATGGCCGCCATTGCCTGACCGGGATCGTTCAACCGCCATAGGAATCCCAAACTCATCACATGTGCCCCAAACAACAGCAATATCTTTTTTCCAGCCCTCATCATCAAAATCAATGGATAAAAAATAACAGGTTTCATCAAGGTTCATAGGATAAATACCGACCACCATGTCCCCACGAAGATGTTTTTCAACGACCGTTTCATCCAGTTGTGAATATCGTTTTTGTCGGCATTTGTAACATTTGATTTTGGGTTTTTGGCACACACCCGGCATCCATTCGTTCAAACAGACCGGGCTATATCCGTTTTCCCCCTTTTTATTTTGCCAGTATTTGGCAAATACATCGCTCCGGCCTTTAAACAGGGACATAAAAAGCGCAATTTTATCTTTTTTGGGAGAATAATGATTAATGGGTTTGCTGAAAATCGTGCCGGTATCCGTGTCAATCTGGAGGAGGTTCTTTTCAAGTGGTTTATTCGAGTCATTATCCTGGTCAGGATCAGGATCGTTTTGCCGATTTTTTTTGAGTGACACTTCCTGCTTTTGAAATGTCTTTGGGCTGGGTTTGAAAGAACCAGACATTTTTTCCAGTTCTTTTATTTTTAACTTCAGTCGGTTATTTTCTTCAAGCAGCGTCTGATATTTCTTATGTAATTCATCATAGTTAAAGTCGTTCATGGGTTCACATTATATGGCAAGACCTAATGAGTTTAATCATCCTTGCGTTGCAAAATAAAATCTATGT
>JAOZOL010000154.1 GCA_029933295.1 Desulfobacterales bacterium
GCAATGTGCTGCATCTGGGAGAACGAGAGTGTTCAATTCAGCGACGTTTCCAGAAAATCATTGAAGAAAGTCCGGCTCCTGCTCTGTCACCTGAATTGCGCCGGCGCCTCTGTGATACGGCAGTAGAAATAGCCCGAAAGTCCAACTACCATAACGCCGGGACAGTAGAGTTTATTCTTGCACCTAACGGAGATTTTTACTTCCTGGAAATGAATACCCGCCTTCAGGTAGAGCATCCGGGCACTGAAATGGTGACAGGAATAGACCTTGTGGAAATGCAGATTCGGGTGGCCCAAGACGAGCCTCTCCCGTTAACCCAGGACAAAATAAAGACAGAAGGACATGCCATCGAGCTTCGCCTATACGCTGAAGATCCGGAAAACGATTTTCTGCCGGCAACCGGACTGCTTCTAACCTATCGCCTGCCGACCGGTGACGGAATCCGGGTGGAAAACGGGTTCACTGTGGGCATGCAGGTTTCATCAGCATTTGATCCCATGCTGGCCAAGCTGGTTGTTCATGGTAAAGATCGGAATGAGTCCATCAAACGGGCGGTGCAGGCCTTGGCCAAAACATTGGTGCTGGGGGTAACCACCAACATCGACTTTTTAAAGCGGATCATATCACATCCCGCCTTTACGGCCGGACAAACTCACACAGGATTCATCCCTCAATATGACGAAGAGCTGAGGCCACCGCCGTTAAGCAGGGAACAACGCGACCTGCTTTTAGCGGCTGCTGCTTTAAGCAACCGCGAATTTAACGACCGGGCCTTCACGGTACCGGAACCCTATGCGTCCATCGGGGACTGGAGAAACTGATATGCAACGACGAATCGATTTGCTTGATAAACATTACAATGTCACGGTTACAGGGCGCCCTGACAATCAGCAACTACAGGTGGAGACAGGAGAACGTCTGACTGCTGCATTAATTTCAACAAAGAATGGTGAAAATATTATCAAGCTGGGTGAACAGAGCGCATCTGTGGAATTAGCTGTTAAGGGTGAGATGGCATATATCCACGCTTTTGGGCGTACCTTTATGTTGAGTATTGTGGACCCGGTGGAACAGGCCTCTCAGAATACCGGTGGCAAAAAAAACACTGCCAGGGCCCCCATGCCCGGCATTGTAGTGGAAATCGACATAAATAAAAAGGACAGGGTCACAAAGGGACAGCCCATGATGACTATTGAGAGCATGAAAATTCTGACAGTGATTACCGCTCCGCGTGACGGTGAAGTGGCTCAAATTCATTTTAAGCCGGGAGATACTTTCAGCAAAAATGATGTGTTGATCACCCTGACGAAAAGCCGGAAAGAAAAAAAACAGGAGGAGTAAAATGCGCCGCCTTAAGTCCAACATAGATACTCAATCGGCTGAATTCCGAAGTTATGAACACCACTTCTTAAAGCTTATGGCCGAGTTCAATGAACGCCAGCGGCAGGCTCGTTATGACCGTCCGGAACGGGATCTGAAAAGACTACGGAGCCAGAATAAATTGCTGGTTCGGGAACGTATCGATCTATTGCTGGATCCCGGCACGCCTTTTCTGGAACTGTCAACGCTGGGGGCCAATATGGCGTACAACGGAACGGTTCCATCAGCCGGCGTGGTGTCCGGTGTCGGAATCGTCAGCGGGCGCGAGATAATGGTGATGGCCAGTGACAGTTCGATCAAAGGCGGCGCATGGTACCCCCTTACCGTAAAAAAGATGGTCCGCACCCTGGATATCGCCATTGAAAACCATCTGCCCATGGTACACTTGGTGGATGCGGCCGGCGCGTTTTTGCCCCTCCAGTCCGATATTTTTCCGGACAAATATATGGGGGGCCGTATATTCCGGAATCAGTGCATATTGAGCGCAATGGGCGTACAGCAGGTAGCGCTGGTTCTCGGACACAGCACTGCCGGAGGCGCTTATGTGCCCACCCTGTGCGACTACTCGATCATGGTGCGGGGGACCGGCGGTGTGTTTCTGGGGGGGCCTCCTCTGGTCAAAGCTGCAACCGGAGAGACGGTTTCCGCAGATGAACTGGGAGGAGCGGATGTGCATAGCTCGGTTAGCGGTACCGCAGACTACGCGGTGGACTCCGAAAAGGAAGGCCTGGCACTGGTACGCGAGATTGTCGGCACATTCCCTCAAAAAACAAAGGCGGCAGTGGAGCGGCGCGAACCTGAAGAACCCTACTACGACTCAAAAGAACTTTATGGTATTATCCCGGATGACGTCAAGAAACAGTTTGACATACGGGAGGTGATCGCACGTATCGTTGACGGCAGCCGTTTTCACGAGTTTAAACCGGACTACGGCACCACAGTTGTTTGCGGGTTCGCTTTCCTGTATGGCTGGAAAGTGGGAATTATCGGTAACAACGGCGTCCTGTTTTCCGACAGCGCCCAAAAATGCACCCAGTTCATGCAACTCTGCAACCGCGACAGGATACCGATCATCTTTCTCCAGAATATCACCGGCTTTATGGTTGGTAAGTCCTATGAGCATGGCGGTATTACAAAAGACGGTGCAAAAATGTTGATGGTGCAGGCCAACCTGGATGTGCCGAAGCTGACGATCATGACCAACGGCAGTTTCGGAGCCGGAAATTACGCCATGTGCGGACGCGCCTATGATGCGCGTTTCCTGTTCGCCTGGCCCAACTCTCAAATCTCGGTGATGGGGATGGAACAGGCGGCAAAAACCCTGACTCAGATCCGGCTCAAGGCTCTGGAACGCAAAGGCAAGACGCTTTCCGAAGAAGCGCGTCAGCAGATATTTGAAGATATTGCTCAGGACTACCTGGAAAAAAGCAGCGCTTACTACTCGACTTCAGAACTGTGGGATGATGGTATTATCGACCCGGCTGATACCCGCAAGGTGCTGGGAATCTCTCTGTCAATATCTTTAAATACAGAATTCAACGAAACACCCGATGGGGTGCTGAGGATATAAGGAGGTAACAGACCGATGGATTTTGAACTCATCTGCGAGCAAAAAATGCACAAATTGATATTTTTTAAAGGATGGCAAAAATGACGGAATATGATTACTGGAAGATTTTCCCGAGAATGCCTAAAAAAGTAACCATCGCAGACATCACAGTCCGTGACGGTTTTCAGCACATTGAAAAATTTATCTCCACCAATGCCAAAAAATTTTATGCAGAAGAGATTATTTTTGCCGGGTGCAGACATATAGAAGTCACCAACCTGGGCAATCAATACATCATGCCGCAGTTTAAGGATGCTGAAGAAGTGCTGGCACACCTTCGGAGCGATCGATTTAAAAAAAAATGTGAAAGGAAAGGCGTTAATTACGATGACATCGTTATCTCCGCAGTGACCATTCGTGAGCCCGGGGTGGACCGTGCGATAGCTTTAAAAGAGAAAGGAATCGGCCCGGACCGGGTCCTGATGATGACGTCAACTGAAGAGAAACATCATTTTGCCAATTCCGGCTGCACCTTGCCCGAATACTGGAAAGAAGCCGAACGGTCCACTCAAAAATGCAATGACGCCGGCATCCAGATGTGCGGTACGGTGAGTACCATATGGGGCAGTCCCATCGGCGGCGCTACCGATTTGAAAGACGCCGTAGAATTTACCAAACGTTGGTTTGACATCGGCGCCCATGATGTAGAGCACGCCGATCATGACGGCAGTGCATCGGCAGCGGAAGTCTACCGGTATTATTCCATGATTCTGGATGAAATGCCGAATCCGGATTTGCATATCGCGCACTTTCATGAAACCAAACGGATGGCTTCCGCATCCATACTGGCGGCCCTGCATGCCGGTATCACCATCTTTGAGGCGACCCTGGGAGGCTTGGGCGGGCAACCGGCCAACTTCATGGATGACTACCCCATCAAGGGAACCGGAGAATACTACTATGATGACCCGCGATTTACAGGACTTGTGTGCCTGGAGGACACGGTGGTTCAAATCGATGAAATGGGCATCGAGCACGGATATGATGTGGATCGGGTACTCTGGCTGGGCAAACAGATGGAAAAGACTGTGGGCCATCGTCTCCGTTCAGAAGCAGCATTCACCGGCCGGACCATCAGGGAGGGGTATCCAGAATTTGAACGGCCGGGACTGGTTGAGCGGAAAGAAAAACTAGGCGAAGAACCCGGTCAGTGCTTTCCAAAAGACTGGCCTAATCCTGATTTCTCATGAAGAAAAATACTACATTTTCAGGCTGAAATGCCTTTCCGAACCGTTCCAACCCGTGAGCAAACCGTCGGACTGGCACCTGAGTTAACCGGGGATTCTTGATCAACGGACAACGGGAATTTTTTGGATCTTATAAAGATGACCATATAACCAAAAGGAGGTTGTAATAATGGCAGGACCATTGGAACATTTAAAAATACTTGATTTTTCGACTCTTTTGCCAGGGCCATACGCCACTATGGTATTAACTGATCTCGGGGCGGATACTTTGAAAGTCGTTTCCGGATCACGGCCGGATCTTGCGACACTGATGCCACCTTACATTCCCGGTACAAAAATTTCAGCAAATCTTGCCTGGTTGGGACGAGGGAAACGCTCCCTCACCCTTAACCTTAAAAAGCCCCAGGCCGTCAAAATTGTAAAACAGCTCATCTCAGAGTATGATATTCTTGTGGAACAATTCAGGCCGGGTATCATGGATAAATTCGGGTTGGGGTATGAGCACCTTAAAAAAATAAATCCCGGGCTTATTTACTGTTCTCTGACCGGTTATGGTCAGGACGGCCCTTATTCTAAAAGAGCTGGTCATGACATTAATTATCTTGCCCGTTCAGGGCTGATGTCTTATTCAGGTACAAAGGATGACGGTCCTGTTCTAACAGGTATGCAGATAGCCGATGTGGCATCAGGTTCAAACAATACGGTTATCGGTATACTTGCTGCAGTGCTTTATCGAAACAATACAGGCAAGGGGCAACACATTGATATTTCAATGATGGATGGTGTCGTTCCGTTCAATGCCATGACTGGGGCGGCTGCTCTGGTGAATAGTTTTGAGCCGGAAAGAGAAGGGGAAGTTTTAAACGGCGGTTGCCTTTATGATTTTTACGAGACAAAAGACAATAAATATATTAGTTTCGGCGGGCTGGAACCTCAGTTTTTTTCTGCCTTCTGCAACGCCATTGGGTGTCCGGATCTGATTGAAGGCGGTGTTATGCCAAAGGACATTAAACAAGTTAAAACAAGGGTGCGGGAAGTAATTAAAACAAAGACCAGAAACGAGTGGGAAGAGGTTTTTAAAGGTGTTGATGCCTGCGTGGAACCGGTTTTGACACTTTCCGAGGCTTTGAATGATCCCCATGTCAAACACAGGGGAATAGTAGTTGATGTGGAACTGCCGGGCGGCGGCTCTGTCCGCCAGATCGGGACGCCCATCCGGTTTTCCGAAACCCCTCTACAATACTCTAAGGCAGGGCAGCCCGAAGGTACCGACAATCGAGAAGTCCTCTTAAAATTGGGGTATTCCGAGAAAGAGATTGAAGATTTTAAAATTTCCGGTATTTTTGACTAAATAAAAAATGGCATGCTGGGGTTTTGGGCAAAAACCCCCAAGTTACAGATTGAACGCTTAAATTGTACGCAATTAATTGTATTATGGGAGATTTGGAGTGAATTTGAAATCGTGATCATCCCGGTACTGACCCAGCATTTTAAAATGTTGTTTCGGAACCTCATTTACACGGGATTGACACGGGCAAGAAAATACGCATTTTTTGTGGGTACGCGAAAGGCTCTTGCCATGGCAGTCAAAAATCAGGATACCTCCTGTCGGCAAACGGCGTTGAAAGAATTGCTGACTGGAAAAGCTGAGAAAAAAATCTGGATATTCGACATAAGCCTCACCTACCTTGAAAACTCGTACTTATGGGGCATGCCAGTTGGTTTAAATAGTGAATTTCCCGCCATTTCCGGGATTTTTTCTTCTTTATGGCCCTTGCCCCTCAAAAAACTATGAACGTATAATTCTTGCTTTACCGTATAATAACAGCAGGATAAGCTATCTGTGTTGATAGGTGGCTTATGTCGAATATCCAGAAAAAATAAGAACACTTGACTCGATTTTATAATTGATGTATGGAAATTTTCGCAT
>JAOZOL010000554.1 GCA_029933295.1 Desulfobacterales bacterium
CAATTAAAAAAGACAAAAAATAGCAGAAAATTATGGGAGCCTCTTTTAAAAATTTAGAAGTTTGGAAAAACTATGGACCGTGAAACAACAACCCTGAACGGTTATAATTTTCCATTCGGTATGATAGGTTAGTCTTTTTTTCTCGATTCACCGCCACTGTCAACTGTAAACCGTAAACCCTCTATGGTCACAGGTGAAAATACTGATATTGCAATAATATAAGACAATACAGAAAGTTGAATAAATACAAATTAAACAGGTTATATACCATGACACAACTTGAAGAAGCCAGAAATGGCATAATAACAGAGGCAATGGCCCAGGTAGCGGATTATGAAGATACGCCGGCAGAGGAAATTCGCCAGCGGGTCGCCGACGGGTCTGTGGTGATCCCGAAAAATATGAATCATTCATTTATCGCAAGGGGCGTGGGCAAAGGCTTGAAAACAAAGATAAACGCCAATATCGGCACATCTCCCAGCCATTTTGATATTGATGAGGAACTGGGCAAGCTGGATGTGGCGGTGGCTGCCGGTGCGGACGCGGTCATGGATCTGTCCACAGGTGGTGACCTTGCCAGGATTTTAAAGTCAATTATTAAACATTCGCCGGTAATGATCGGCACCGTGCCCATATACAAAACCATCAGCAAAGTGTTTGCTGAAGATCGCACTTGCGCGGATATCACGGAAGATGAGATTTTTGATGAAATCGAATACCAGGCAAAAACCGGGGTTGATTTTGTGACCGTGCATTGCGGTATTACGCGTGAAACAACACGGGTTTTAAAGAAAAGCAAACGGCTTATGGGGATTGTATCCCGCGGCGGCAGCCTGATGGCGGAATGGATTATGAAAAATAATGCGGAAAATCCATTGTATGAAAAATATGACCGCCTTCTGGAGATTGCCAGAGAATATGACGTGACGCTTTCTTTAGGTGACGGGCTTCGGCCGGGAACCATTTTTGACGCAGAAGACGGGGCCCAGATTACGGAGATGATCACCCTCGGTCATCTGGCGCAGCAGGCAAGGGATGCCGGGGTGCAGGTGATGATTGAAGGCCCCGGTCATGTGCCGCTTTCCCGGATTGCCGGGGATATGAAGATGCAGAAGAGGGTTTGCGGGGGGGCGCCGTATTATGTTTTGGGCCCGCTTCCTACAGATATTGCCGCCGGATATGATCATATCACGTCTGCCATAGGCGGTGCCATTGCCGCAGCAAACGGGGCGGATTTTTTGTGTTATGTCACCCCGGCAGAACATTTAGCCCTGCCTAGTATTGATGATGTCAGGGAAGGGGTGATTGCATCGAAAATTGCGGCTCATATCGGTGACCTTGAAAAAGGGATTGCCTCCGCCTGGGAACGGGACCGGAAAATGTCTGAAGCCCGCAACCGGTTTGACTGGAAAACCATGTTTGAGGTGTGCATTGATCCTGAAAAAGCCAAAAAAGTGCGTCTTGCCAGTGAGGATAAAGATCGTGATGTCTGTACCATGTGCGGTGATATGTGTGCATTAAAAACCCATGCGCGGGCGTTTGGGGAGGAT
>JAOZOL010000555.1 GCA_029933295.1 Desulfobacterales bacterium
TTATAATTGCACCGTAATATAATATCCACTCCCGCCCCTCTGAATGAGAATCACCACGGATTCCTTCCAGCGATATTTAATAATCGCTTTTTTAAAATCTTTCGTATTATTTATAGCTGTATCATTTATCTGGCGAATCACATCCCCCGGTCTTACGTTAATTCTTGCCAGAGACGAATGGCTGTCAATTTCAGAGATAATAACACCGGATGATGCGCTGATCCGGTACCGAAAATGATCTCTTTGATCGATATCAACGACCTTCACCCCCAGCAGGCGCAGGGCGAGCTGCATGGCCAGTTTTTCCGGAAATACGGATGCCGTTACCGGTATTTCAATCTCGGCTCCTTCGCGTCTCACATGAAGATCTATCACATCACCGCTGCCGAAGGAGCGCATGGCATTTTCATAATCACTCACTGATCCTGTCTTTATGCTGTTAATTGCGGTCAGAATATCACCTTCGCGGATACCGGATTTTGCGGCCGGCCCGGATGACTCAATACCCTTCACAATGACCCCCTGCCCCCCTGACAGATTCAAATAACCTGCCATATGACTGTCTACATTCTGTACAGTAATACCTATCCATGCATGAACAACCTCGCCATAAGCGATAAGATCGAAAATAATCTTTTTCGCAATATTAATCGGTATGGCAAACCCGATCCCTTCCGCTTTCGCATAGATTGCCGTGTTGATACCGATGAGTTCGCCGTTGATATTTAAAAGCGGTCCGCCGCTGTTCCCAGGATTAATCGACGCATCGGTCTGAATGAAATTATTATACACCCGACCTTCCGTTCGGATACTCCGGCCCAGGGCGCTGATTACACCGGTGGTGACCGTATTGGAAAACCCGAAAGGATTTCCGATGGCAATAACCGTCTCTCCGATCATAATATCGCTCGAATCACCCATCTCAACGGAAGGGAGAAAATCATCCGTGCTTATACGCAAAACAGCCAGATCAGATTCCGGGTCAGCCCCGACAATGTCTGCATTGAACTTGCGGCCGTCATTTAAAACCACGGTTATCGTCTGTGATTGCGCAATCACATGATCATTGGTAAGAATAAATCCCCTTTTTCCATCAATAATGACACCGGACCCCAGGCTTGTCAGTTTGCTCGTTGTTTCAAACCGGTGTTCAAAAAAATCTTTAAAAAACGAATCCATGGGCACATTAAAAAATGGATTCACCCGGTTGCGGACCTCATATTCCGAACTTATATTCACCACCGCTTTGCTTACTGTTTTTACAGCCCGTACCACCGCATTTTCCCGTGGGAAAGGCGTCTTGTTTTTATCTGACGCATAACAGTATGTAAAAAAGTCAGCAAGCAACAGAAAAATTGTAAATATTAAAATCCCGGCCCTTTTTTTCCACATTTTCAAATTATCCCTTTCGTTCTCATAAGCACTCAAATCATAATGGTTTTAATTTTAATTTGATGAAATAACAGATCTATGATAATTCAACAAAAAAATTCCACGTTAAACGTGATTTATTTTTTGCACAACAAATTTATTTTGATGCTCTCAT
>JAOZOL010000155.1 GCA_029933295.1 Desulfobacterales bacterium
CTGCGCCGTTAAATGCCTTGCATATGGAAGCCTCCGACTCGTGCAAAATTCAGGTTATATCTTCCGGTACTATACTTTTTCAACATTTGCTTTGATATACTTAAGCAATGTAGTGCCTCCGACTTTTTCAGAGGCATTGGGTTTCATGAGACGACTGGGCGTGTTGGTCCCGCCGAACTGCGGATATTTGGGGTCCCCCTCAAGGCCGCGCACATGCCCGAATCCACCGGCAGACCCCAGAACACCCTGCATGATAAACCAGGTCGGGCGGGCGGACATTTTCACATGTCCCCAGGGAGACGTCAGTTTGACGGTATCCCCCTCCATAATACCCAGTTTTGTCGCATCCAGGGTATTAATCCATAAAGTGTTGGTGCCGCATAATTTCATCAGCTGATAATTGCTGAAAGTAGAAGAGTGTTCATGTTCAAACACCCGAAAATTTCCAAAAATAAAGGGATGATCCGTATCCGGCTGAAGATCTGCTTCCGGCTCCTTATAATCGGGCAAAGGATCAATACCCTTTTCCTGGGCCACGGGATTCAAAAAATTATACTTGCCGGTTTTGCTCTTTCCTGATGATCCATAGCCGTCAGGAGGATTAATGCTTCCCCATTTTTTATATTTATAATACTCGGCATTATCGGTGAGAATATAGCCCTTGGCCTTGAGCTCATCAAAAGACCAGGGCGTGTCAGCCATTTGATTCCGGAATGCGTCTTCAATGTCATTCCAGGGAAAGTACTGCCCCAGCCCCAGGCGTCTGGCCAGCTGGACTGTTATTTCCCACATGGGCCGGCAGTCATACATGGGTTTTACAATTTCAGCATAGTAAGCGATAAACGCTTCATACATCCAGTCCGGTTTTACCTGGCTTTGCTCCATCCAGGTGGCATCTGGCAGGACAACATCGCATAACAACGCGCTGTTACACATAAATGCATCAATGATGGCTTTAAATTCCATCTTTTCAATGGCCTGCGTGGTGGCCTCCTGATTCCCCCAGGAAAGCACCGGATCACCAAAATATATAATCATCCCTTTGAGCTTTCCAGCCTCAACGTCATCTAAGAGATGCGCCGGCGCCCAGCCGGACCAGATATCAAATTTATCAAGTTTAGGCGCAGATCCCTTGGGCGGTTTTTCCTGGCCGTTTCCCCAGGCCGGTTTTAATTTTCTTTTAAATGGCAAGGAAGGTCCGCCCGGCGCGTCAAATGTACCGCAAAGACCGTTTAAAGCCTGAAGTGCGGCCGTGCCGTACATGCCGTTGGGGACCTGGGCAACGCCCGTCCAGGACGCAACTCCCTTGTTTTTGGCGCCGGCAAACTCGAAGGCAATGCGCTTGATGGTATCAGCCGGGACGCCGCTGATTTCGGCCGCCCATTCCGGGGTCCGGGGAATATTGTCTTCCTCCCCCATGACACGGTTTTTAAATTCATCAAATCCATGGGTCCAGTTTTCCACAAAATCCTTGTCAAAAAGTTCGTTTTTAATGATTACATAACACATGGCCATGGCAACCGCCCCATCGGTTGACGGTTTGATGGGGATCCATTCCGTGGCAGCCGCAGCGGTTTCAGACCTTCTGGGATCAAATACAACAAGCTTGGCGCCTCGCTTAATGGCCGCTTTCAACTCGGCGGTTTTTCGCTGACTATAGGACGTGGACAGCTCATTCATTCCAAAATGAAGGATATAGTCGGACTCCTGATAGTTTATCCAGGGCCTTTTATCGTTTAGGTTATGTTCGTTGGCCATTCGGTTGGCATTATCACACATGGGGCGATGGGTGGTTTTGGGACATCCCAGATGGTCAAAAAGAGCCTCATGAATCCAGTTGGCAAAATCATTGCCCCTGAAATATCCGAGTTTGTCAGAATCAATCCGTTTAATTCCTTCAACCACCTTATCCAGGGCCTCATCCCAGTCGGCTTTTCGGAAACGGCCGTTCTCTTTGATCAGAGGGGATTTGAGCCGATAGGGCGAGTAAAGGTGTTTGGGTGCTGACCCCCCTTTGGGGCATAATCTGCCGCCGCCTTTGGGATCGCCGGGCAGCCCGGAAGCACTGATTAAAATACCGTCTTTTAATTTGGCGGTCATACCGCAGAGCGCACCACAGGTATAACAATGCGTTGGTATTGATTTGTCCGGTTCAGGATCTGCCGATCCTTCGGCCAGGGTGAAATATGCCGGGGCCAGATTTAAAGCGCCCACAGCTCCGACTAATTTCTGGGTGGTTTCCTGGCCCCGGGTAAACCCGTCGATGCGCATGTTCTCGCACATTAATGCACCGCGGGTAAAATGGGCCAAGGCCTGATAAAATTCGGTTTGTGCGGATGTCGCCAGTTGATCGCAAAAAGAAGGTATCCACTGGAGATATTTATGCTTGAAAAAATCTTTGTACAGATCTTCATTGCCTTTTTCCAAAAGATAACGAAGCAGTTCCATTTCAACCGCAACGTGCTCTTCAAGGTCTTTAAACTCAGGATTTTTGTGGACACCAGCCTTACGAAAAAATTCTCTTAGTTCAAGAAGGGGTTTCTGCATGACCACCGGTTCCCTGGTCACATGGACGGATTCATACGGAATGACAGGGTTCTGACCAGCATTTAAAAACAGGTCAGCATAATCATAGCGCAATTCATTGTATAGTTTTTCAGCGTCACCGCCTTTTAAGTATACACTGATTCCCTCTGCCCCGCTCATGAGATCCATGAACCCGCAACCTTGCACTGATTCTAAAAGCCCATCAAGAAATTCATCCTGCTGCATTGCGGCAATCAACTCCATGGGTATTTCATCCCGGTAGAGTGTTGAGAGAAACTGATATCGAGTGGCCCTTGATTTAGAAAAGGATGTATCCATTTTTTTAGTTTCCTTTCATGCTTTTTTATTCCGCTAAATGTCTTAAACAATTAAACCATTATTTTATCGACCTCAGACGAAACTCCAGCTCGACCGAACACAGGCCGCAAGAAAATTTTTAAATTGCAATATCCATACCACTATAAATGTATTCCCTGGCTTATTTTTAAAAAACTTTATATCTTAAAATTTACTGTAATATTAGCAATATAACTTGATTTTAAAATAAAGCTAACAGAAATAATTTAAAAAAACAAATGTTGGAATCAAAAAATAGCATTTTTTTTATTGCATAGCTATAATTTTATTGCTGTCATTTATCTATCTAAAATAACATAGGATCAAACCGATTCAATATTATAGCAATTTTTTTATTGCGGAATATTCCACATCTAAAAACTTTTTCAAAATAATATAAAAAGGTTGCAGGTTTAAAATATCTTAGCATATATTATTGATTTTAAATGATATATTCTTTATGCGCACTAAAAATTCTTCTAAAATCAAGCCCTGGTATGGTGGTGGCATATAGATTGCTTTAATATTAATTTGCGATTCTTTATTTATTTAATTTAAGCGAAAGGAGGCATTTTACTCAGGCATCTAATCTATTTATATTTTTAATTTAGCAAAGGAGCCATTTAATGAAAAAATCACTATTTCCAATCATGTTATTAACCATAGCGCTGGTTTTTATTTCTGCCGGAGCCGGATTTTGCAGTACTCAAGCCACTGTTTCCGCGACGGAATACAAGGCCGGCGATGTGGTAACCATTGAAGGGTCCATCGACCCGGGCCAGGATCTTTACATTGCAATTTCATCTCAGAATACTTTTGCACCTAAAGACACAGACGGTGTGCATGAAGTCAGCAAACTAATGAAAGCAGGTGCCAAAAAAGGGTTTGCCAATGATACGGCAATTCCTGCCCTTTACTATATGCTGACTTCAAACCCTGAAAAATTTGGCAAAATCTCTCAAAAAAAATTCGGCGGCCCGTCTTTTTTTACACAAAAAGGCAAAAGAGGGCTTTATAAAACCACCATGTTTAAACTGGCAAATTACGACGCCCTTGATACAGAGGCGAAGGATGCCCTTTCAACCATAAAAACAAAAGCCCAATGGAATTTTTTCAGGTATGCCCATGAAGATGAATTTGGAATTAATACCATTGTTAAAGAAAAAACCCAGGTGGGAAAAGTTACGATTAATGCCCGCACGATTTTATCAGATTATAGCAAAACACAAAATTACTGGGATAAAGGGACCTCCATCCAGCTGGATAAAAACACCGGTAAATTTACAGCCTCCTTTAAAACCTTTCGCCATACACCGCCGAACACCGGATTTGATGTATATGTAAACAACGTTAAATCAGGAAGTTATAACGTCAAGCCCAACGGATTCTGGCTGAGTCTGGGCGGGCGCTACATGAATCCCCTCTGGATCATCATCGGTGCAATTCTCGTTGGTGCTTATTTTTCTATGATCGGCGCTGCGGGTGGTATGCTCATGGCGGCTTTTCAGGTAATGGTTGTTCAAACCGCCGGCCCGATTGGTATTAATGCGGCAAATGTGCTTCGTCCATCAAACATGGCATTAACCCTCTTTTCACCCCTTGGGTCATTCTATCGGTATGCTGTCAAAGAAAAACGGGTGGCATGGCCGGTGGGAATTTCTTTTGGGGCAGGTATTTTTCTCGGTTCAATCTGGCTGGGACAATATGTTACCAAATACCTGTCCATGAGTTCATATAAGGAATGGCTGGCTATCCTGGTGGTAATTATGGGCATCCGGACCCTTTATGAACTCTCTCCCAAGGTCATGGAAAAACGTAAAAATATTAAAGCCATGACTAAAAAATTCAATGATGCGGTTGCCAAAGCCAAAGCCAACGGCACATCAGTTGAAATGGGAAGAATTGAGGCGGTTAAAACCGGTATTACAGATTACCGTTTCAAGTTCTGGGGTGAAGAGTTTACCATTAATCCCCTGCTATTTGGGATTCTGGGTATTGGCATCGGTGTTGTTTCCCGAAGTTTCGGAATCGGCGGCGGATTTCTGCTGGTGCCGGCCATGACCACGCTGGGAGCTTTGCCAATGTATGTTGCAGTACCGATTTCCCTTATCGGAACCTGTTTTTCCAGTATAGGGTCATTTATCGGCTACTTGCTCAATAGTTATCTTCCGGATATGGTATTGATGATTTCCATTATTATCGGTGGGTTTATCGGCGGCATGCTGGGCAGCCGGGCACAGAAAATGTTTAGTGAAAAAACATTAAAAATTGTTCTGGCGTTAACCATGTTTTTTCTATTTTTCCGCTTTTTCAAAATTGAAATCTGGATATAATCTGGTATAAAAAAATAGAAAATAACCTTTATTTATTTTAATAAGGGGAAGGAAATCTTTCCTTCCCCTTTTGATTTTAATACTTAGTTTAGATAAAATGAATGCATTTTTAGACATAGTATGGCTGAAGTTAATGGCCATTGTACATTATATTGCAAAAGGCCTTGATTTAATGCTGGCTCCGCTGAGTCCAATGGGGCCGGCTGTCATGATACTGGCGGTCGTTTTTGCGGCGGTTGCAATGTCAAAATTTTTAAGTAAAATTTATAAAACAAAACGATATGTTGAATTAAAAAAAGAGTTTGATTACTGGTTTGACCTACGCAAAGAAGCCATGGCCATTAAAGACACGGATCAGGGAAAAGCAATTGCTAAAAATATTGATCAGGCCAGACTCAACAATGCTTATTATAATTTTTTTTTCGAAGGGCTGCTAGGAAGTCTGCTGACAAAATATCTCCCGATATTTTTAATGCTGGCATATGTTAACGAAGCATTTAAGTCTGAAAATTTGTTGAAAAATTTTGGGCAGGCATATATTTTTAAATATGTAAATAATAATGGAGAAGTAATTCTGGTCGGGGCGGTCTTCTGGTATGTGATTTCCACCCTGACAGTCTACCTTGCCTGGTACATTGCCGAACGTTTGTACCATAGGCATAAAAAAGATTAACCGTTAACGCAGCCCATGAGCTAAATTGCAAAAGGTCTTTTTTTCATTACCGGAATCACCGGGGGCCACAGAGAAATTCATTCCATTTTAATTTAATTATTACCTGAATTTTACAACTACAGTGTTCTGCTATGGTATTTCCAAACAACTCATTTATAATCGTTTGAAATAATTGATAAGTTATTTTTTTTATA
>JAOZOL010000156.1:0-1774 GCA_029933295.1 Desulfobacterales bacterium
AGGAGGGCGAATCCGGAATCGGCGGAGATAACGGATGTTTTATCGAAACAATTAGATTTTAAATAAATTGACATTTGGTTATTTTTCTTGTAATAATTCAAAGTGATTATTTACAAAACGAGAAATTTTTCAATAATTCCGAGCAAAGGAACATTCGAAGGTCGGGTTAGTCCTGCACTCAAGATCCGGAATATCTTGCATAAAACAGTACGACATTGGCATATCTTGAGCGCCGGACTTAACCCGACAAAAACTTCCAAATAACTCATCTGCAACCGCTTGAAATAATTGACGAGTTATTTTTCTCATACAGTGGTAATTCATTACCATGAAAAGCTTTTTATTGAGAAGTTACCAAAATGATTCATGCTCACACGTTCTATTAGTTAGTGAAAAATATGAATACACCACTAAACAGCGAAGAAACCTTATCGTCAATCACCGCCAAATTGTTTGACATTATTCTTAAAATGCCGGTTGACCAGCGACGCAAATTATTAGCCGCACTGGAAAAACAGCAGAAAAGTCTTGGGCGAAAATATAACAGGCGGGAATATTTGATGAGTGTGGAATATTCCGTTGATGAGGATTTGTATAATGGCTTCATAAAAGATATCAGTTCCGGAGGCGTATTTATTGAATGCCCGCAGGAGACGTTAAAAAAAATATCAGCCGGAGATATAATTACCTTAACCTTTGAACATCCGAATAACAAAGTTCATATTAAAATGACCGGTGAAATCGCCAGGATCGTAAAAACCGGTTTCGGGGTCAGTTTTGATAAAATTCTTCATGATTTGGTGGTTCCTTCCAAGTAGAATCAAGCATAGATTTATCCCCTGGGATGGTACTTCTCATGAAGCTTTTTTAAGTGATCCCTGGCAACGTGGGTGTATATTTGTGTGGTTGAAATATCCACATGACCGAGCATCATCTGGACGGCCCTTAAATCAGCGCCCCCTTCCAGCAGGTGGCTTGCAAAGGAGTGCCTGAAAGAATGGGGCGTGATTCGTTTTAAGATGCCGGCCTGTGCCGCATATTTTTTTAACAGTTTCCAGAAGCCCTGGCGTGTCATGGGTTTTCCAGCCCTTGCGATAAACAGAAACTGGCTGACATGGTTTTTTATCAATAACGGGCGGGCATGGGTCAGATATTCATTTATTCTTTCCCTGGCGTGGCTGCCAATGGGGACAATGCGTTCTTTGGACCCTTTCCCAAAAGTCCGCACAAACCCGACTTCCAGATTGATGTTCTGCGTTTTCACATTGATTAATTCACTGACTCTTAAACCTGCGGCATAAAGCAGTTCAAGCATTGCCATATCTCTTGATCCTCGGGGTTTTGCGGAATCGGGAGTATTTAATATGGTGTTAATCTCATCCACAGACAGGACATCAGGGAGTTTAATTCCTGTTTTAGGCAGGTCTACAATGCGTGTGGGATCTTTTTTTAAAATTTTTTCCTGGATCAGGAATTTATAAAAACCTCTTAGTGTTACCAGGTGTCTTCCTCTGGATCGTATGCCAAGGCCGTCATCCCTTAATACCAGCAAATATTTTAAAATAACCGTAGTGTCGGTGTCTGGGATTTGATGGATTTTGCAGGATTTTAAAAACAACAGGTATTTATTCAGGTCGCTGGTATAAGATTCGATGGTGGTGTTGGCCAACCCTTTTTCAACGATCAGATAATTGATGTATTGATCGATCATTTCGTGAATTGAGTTCATAAAAGCAGAAATTTCATCGATATTATTACTTTCAAAAAATCAGAC
>JAOZOL010000156.1:1874-3018 GCA_029933295.1 Desulfobacterales bacterium
CAGACGTTTTAACATGTTGAAATTATGTCGAAGCATTTAATTCCATCGGAAGTTGATTGAGGATTTCAACGTTGTCATTAGTCACCAGAACTAAATTTTCAAGCCTGATGCCGCCCCAGTCGGGAATATATATTCCGGGTTCAATGGTAAAGACCATATTTTCTTCAATGATAATATTTTTTTCATTAAGGGGGCTTATGGACGGGGATTCGTGAACAGCCATTCCAACACCATGCCCCAGGCCATGCCCGAAATTTTCTTTAAAGCCTTTAGCTGTTATATGGCTGCGCGCGATATCGTCAATTTTTTTTGAACTGACACCGGGGCGTATTGCATCAATGGCTTTTTGCTGAGCATCGTAAACGATGGTAAAAATTTTATTAAATTGTTTGTCCTGGTTTTCCAAAATCACAGTGCGGGTCATATCGCTGCAATATCCGTTTAATTTTGCGCCCCAGTCAAACAACAAGGGAATATTTTCTTTCAATGTCCGGGTTCCGGGTATGGCATGGGGCAGGGCGCTGTTTTTTCCAAATGCTGAAATAACAGGGAAAGAAAGTGATTGCGCCCCGGCCATGCGAATCCTTTTTTCCAGTTCCCAGGCTGCATCAATTTCATGAATGCCGGGTTTGAGCCAGTGAACAAATGAGATAAAGTTGGATTCAGCGATCTCAACGGCTTTTCTGATGGCCTCGATTTCTGTATCATCCTTAATCAGACGAAGATCTTCAACCATATATTTTGTTTCAACAAGCTCAACCGCCAGATGTTTGTCATCAATCTCGCGCTTTAATTTTAAATGCTGGTTATACGATATGCGTGTACCTTCAAAACCCAGCCGCTTTGTTTTAAGCTGCTTGAGGATGGCCGGAAGTTCTTTGGCAAGGCCGTGATGATAGCAAATAATATCATACCCGGATGCTTCAGCCTCGGCCTGAAGCACATATCTTGAATCTGTCAGCAATAGCAATGCGTCCTGCGTGATGAGCAGGGCACCGGCAGATTCATCAAATTGTGTATCTTCGCCGGTAAAGCCGCTCAAATATCGGCGATTTTCTTCAATCAGAACAAGGAACGTATCAATATTTTGTTCAGACATTTTCCGGCGGATTTTTAAAACCCGGTTTTTTTGAAGACTATCCAT
>JAOZOL010000156.1:3118-4555 GCA_029933295.1 Desulfobacterales bacterium
TTTGAAGACTATCCATGTTTTTTTCCATATTTTGTCTTTTTCAACCGTGAACTGCAAAACCGAAAACCGTAAACGGTTATATCCCTTCCATTATGATAATACATGATTGTTTAAGACAAAGCAGGCAAACTCGCCCTGAAACACAACCTCATCCCCCCTGTTTACGGCTACGGATACTATTTGTTTCTTTCCATCTTTTGAAATGGTATTTGCCGTGGCAACAACTTTTTCACCGGCTTTCACCGGCTTTAAAAATTTTACATCCGCACTTCCCAAAACCACATTCGGATGGTTGACTGCGACCATTGCCGCATGATCCGCGAGTCCGAATATAAACCCGCCATGAACAAGACCGGTCTGATCCACTGCCATTGTCTCATCTGTCATCATTTCAACTTTGCTAAAGTCCTGTTCGAGACAGATCGGTGTCCCGCATAATTTTGTATCAATTTGTTTGTGTGTATTTGTCTGCATCACCTCTCCAATCATTTTTAATATGCTAAGTTGTATCACCGGCAGGACTGGTGGCCTGCCCTACGGAGCGGGTGCCGGAACCATAAAACTTCGTGGGGTCGGCGGCCACCGTGCCGACCAATGTAGCGCAGGTCTTTAAACTCCATTTGTAACCGACTTTTGGACGGCTAAAGCCTTCCGCTACATTGAGTTGTATGTGGACTGATATATTATAGCCTTGGTTTATTGAGGACTTACATAAAATGAGTTCAAACAGGAAGCAAAAAATCATGGCTGCAACTGGAAAAGGCGATAAACAAGTCCTGTCACCTTTTTAAAATGCTGATCCATGGTGACAAGTTCGGCCCCGGTTTCCATTGTTTGTGCTGCAATCCAAATGTCATTTGAAGGAATCGGTGTTCCCTGCTTTTTTAGCTGTACGGCGATCCTTGAATATCTATCAGCCGTGATATCCGTCAGTTGAATCATTTCAACCACTTCATGAGAAAGAAACTGATTTAATTCCATCATGTTTTGATCAAAGCGCGATCCGTTTCTAAAACCAAACATCAGTTCGCCTGACACAATGGGTGATATTAGAATTAAATCCGCATGAGTGATATAATCAACAATTTCGGAATGACTCAATTTGAATCCAACGTAAGCACTGGTATCCAATAGCAGTTTCACCGCCACATCTCCTCATCAATTTGTTCACAGGATTTGATTGAAAGTTCAAAATCAGCGGCATCCTTCGGGCTCCAGCCACCTGATAGTTCTTTCAAAGAGGCTGCCCGTGGTTTATAACTTTTTTCCCCAAATTCCTTGTGAATAATCTCTTTAATCACCTGGTTGATGGACTGGTGGTTGGATTTGGCGATTTGTCGGATTTTTTTCTCGATTTCAGGCGTTATGCCGCGTATGGTGATTTGCTGCATGACTCGCTCCTTGATTTTTTAAAATCATTATATGATTCACATCGCT
>JAOZOL010000156.1:4655-6075 GCA_029933295.1 Desulfobacterales bacterium
CCGGAATACTTGTAAGTTCTCAAAAAAGACGGGCGATCCACATATTGTGATAGTTTCCTGGATTCCTGCCTTCGCAGGAATGACGGGTGACGGGTACTTTTCTTAAATTGTCATTCTTGCAAAGGCATGAATCCAGGAGTTGTTGCCCGGATTTATTGAGAATTTACGAATATTCAACTTTTTTGGAGAGGATTACAGGGTAAAAAATCGGTTTAAAAAAAACTTGCAATTAAAAATATTGTGCATTAATTTATGACCACATGGTCACTTTAATTTAATTTGTAAATTAAACATTGGCATAATAATGGAATTTCTCACTGACAGAAGATTGATTGATATTCAAAAAAAAGTCATTGACGGTGATAGACTGGATGCCGGTGATGGCCAAACGCTGTATCAAAGCAATGATATTATTGGAATAGGACATCTGGCAGATTATGTGCGACGGAAACGGCACGGGGAAAAGGCATTTTTTGTCTACAATCAACATCTCAATTATACCAATGTCTGTGTTAATCACTGCCGGTTTTGTGCATATTCACGAAGAAAAGAGGAACAGGATGCATTTACGCTGTCTATCGAGGATGCGGCAGGTATGCTGTTAAAACGAATCAATGAACCGATCAGAGAGATTCATATGGTGGGCGGCATTAACCCCAAACTGCCGTTTAAATATTATCTTGATCTGCTAAATACCATAAAACGCATTCGTCCAAATGTTACAATTAAGGCTTTTACCGCAGTTGAAATAGATCACCTTGCCGGGATCGCGGGGTTACCGCTTAAAGAAACGATTGAAAAATTAAAAGAGGCTGGTCTTGAAATGATCCCGGGCGGGGGGGCTGAGGTGATGAGTAAACGTGTCCGATCAAAACTGTTTCCGGGAAAAATAAGTCATGAGCGCTGGCTTGAAGTAATGACAAAAATTCATAAAGCTGGTTTGACATCCAATGCAACCATGCTTTACGGTCATATTGAAACCATTAAAGAGCGTGTCCGGCATTTAATGCGGCTTCGTTCCCTCCAGGACAGTACAGGCGGGTTTACTGCGTTTATCCCGCTTGCGTTTCATTCGAAAAATACGACCATGTCTGATTTTCCAGCAACCACGGCGTTTGATGATTTAAAAAATATTGCGGTTGCCCGATTAATGCTGGACAATTTTGAACATATTAAAGCCTACTGGGTCATGATAGGGGAAAAACTCGCCCAGACCGCATTGGCGTTTGGGGCGGATGATTTGGATGGAACGATTATCGAAGAGAAAATAACCCATATGGCCGGCGCCACATCATCAAAGGGGCTGACCCGTCAAAAAATCCGGGATATGATTCAATCAGCCGGTTTTGAGCCTGTGGAGAGGGATTCTTTTTATAATATAGTAAAACAGGTGGATAGGCCGAAGACTGAAGATTGAAGA